>NZ_JAQZSD010000112.1:0-7295 GCF_028674935.1 Lysinibacillus sp. CNPSo 3705
GTCACCACGGACACCCTTGCTCTTGGCTAACCTCTACTTCTGTCTTCGGGGTTCGGGACTTACACCCTATAGTTCATACGCATGCCGGGCGCACTTAAATAAATCCCCTCGTCCATTTTATAAAACGAGGGGATTTTACTTTTGTTATTCTCCAAAAATCGAAACAATATCTACTGATTTTTTACGTTCTTTCCCTTTTGGTACTTCATCAAAATAGCCAACTTGTAGCATCGCGATCACACGCTCACCCGGCTGAATCTTTAGAGCTTCACGGAATTTCGGGTTATCTAGGAACCCAGGTGTTTTCCAACATGAGCCTATTCCCTTATCCCAAGCTAGCAATTGTATATTTTGAATAAAAATACTTGCCGCTCCGTAATCTTCTAAACGCTCTTTTTGTCGAGCATCCTCTGGAACGATGACAAAAGCATAGCCACCCGGTAATGTAAATTTCGTCATTTGCTTCGCTAAATCTTCACTTGAAAGCTCCTGCCATTTCGGTATCGTCAGATCACGCAATAAATTATGAAGACCATCTAACTCCTTACCACATGCAACAACTAAACGCCAAGGCTCTCGATTTCCATGATTCGGTGCCCACACTGCATCGTCAATAATGGCCAATAAGTCTTCACGATCCACCGGCTGTCCATTAAACTTTTTAATAGATCGACGCTCAATAATCGCATCCCTAACAGATAAAAATTGTTCGCTCATTTACTCTTATCTCCTTCTAAACACTACAATAATTAAGATTTATCTTCATTCGTAAGTGAAACGGTAGTTAAAAATCTCTCTTGTACCGAAAGCAAAGTGACAGGTACAGAAAACTAGACTCCCTTCTCTGAAAATGATGAGATAAATTCAGATATAGTTCCTATATTTGGTGTCCACATACCTACTGAATGAAGATAAAGCCTCCGGCGGATGTCACGGATTTTGTCATTACAATTCAAAACCGGACGCAATTACGCCAAGGCAAAATTAATATCTTCTATCTTTCACATTATCACAAAATGATGAGCTTTAACACTACTATCACCTTAAGCAAAACTATCCTCTATGTGAATATAATGATAAGTCATGCTCGGCGTATAAGCCGTTGAATCTTCATAAAAATACGGTCGATTAATGCTATCTGAAGTGTGTGCGTTAACATATGGAATACCATTTTGGATACTTGTCACAATTACGGAATGATCAACTCTTCCATCCCCTTGGAAATCATAAAAAATGATATCCCCAAGTTCTAATTCTTCCGCAGATTGTACACGCCTACCCTTCAATCCCGTTGTCGAGCCTTCCAAATACCATCTAAGTGAATGTGCAACAGACCAGCTAAAGCTCCAATTTCCATGTTGAACCCACCAGCCTTTCCCTCTATTTGGAGCCCCTCGCATTGGTGCTCCTCCAGCAAGTAAACATTGAGATATATAGTTCGTGCAATCAACAGTAAAATTCGGAAATGCTGGATTACGCCTGTTCCACCACAAGTTTGCATACTGTACAGCGGCCTGTCTGTTATACATTTTTGCCACGCTTCCCCTCCTTAAGTTCAACATATGTATAATGAGGGATTTCTATTAGCTAGGTCCTTATTCATAAAAATGTCGAATGTGGTCTTATTTGGCACTATCATTGCCTATTTTGAGATAGTTTTTGCTACAATAAGGGTAAGAAATTATAGGCTTTTATATTACGAATCAGAAGGGATGTTAAAATTGAAGCAGCATGCTGAGAAAGAAATTATACAACCTACTCTTTTATGCGATAAAAAAGGTAATTTAAATCCAGCTGCCATCGGATTTGCTCGTAAACCTCTCATAAACAGCAATTTAAGTGGCCATATCATGCGCAAAAAGAAATGGAATTATTGGTGTGTCTATGGCGATGAGATTATCTTCTCAGCTACTATTAGCCATCTAGACTACGCAGCGGTCTGCTTCGTCTATTTCCTTGAATATGAAACACAGCGCTACTTTGAAAAAACAATTACAATTCCATTTGGTGGAAAGTTAAAAATGCCTACGCAGGTGCTAGATTCCGTATCCTTCAAAAATAGTGAAATGATGATTGATATGACATATGTACAAAATGAAACCCATCTATCCGTTTCTATCCCAGACTTCGATGGAGATGTTTTACGTGCAAAGCTTGTCATTCAACATCCGCCTACAGATGAGTCATTAAATGTAGTCATCCCTTGGAACCGTAAAACATTCCAATTCACAGGTAAGCATCATATACTCCCCACTTCTGGGTTTGTGACGATTGGTAATCGCCGTTTTATGTTTTCTCCTGAGGAAAACTTCTCTGTCCTAGAATACAGCCGTGGCGTTTGGCCCCGTGAATCCACATGGACTTGGGCAATGGCCTCACAGCGAGTTCGAGGCAGACGAATCGGACTCAATTTAGGGGGCAAATGGACAGACGGAACCGGAATGACGGAAAATGCTGTTTTCGTAGAAGGTAAAATGACCAAAATACATGAGGATGTACTGTTCAATTATAATCAAGAGGATTTAATGCAACGCTGGAACATTAAAACTAAATTCACGAACCAAGTTTCATTAACATTCTCCCCATTTTTCGAGCGTGTATCCGTCACAAAAGCTGGTCTCATAAAATCTGAAGTACATCAAATGTTTGGCTATTTCGACGGCTCCGTATTACTAGACAATGGCGAAACACTTGTCATCAAACAAATGCTAGGCAGTATCGAAGAAAACCGCGCAAAGTGGTAAAAACCAAAAATTAATCGCTTGCTATACTCTTCACATACTAGGATTTAACGCACTGATTCGCACACCTCAGCGCGTTAAATCCGAAAATATCCTTAATAGCGCTTTTTTTGGCGATTGGCGGTTTTATCCGCCGCTTTGACTGGGTTCTATCCTCGGCAATCTGTCGGGGCGGATTCCCGATTTTGGCTGGGCTATCCGCGACTTGAACATTCTTTCTTTCTGTTGGGGCTATCCGAGATTTCGGCGGTTCTATCCACGGCTTTGACCATTCTTTCCGTCGTTCTGGACTTCCTATCCGTCACTTCGGCCTTTCTTTCCGTCGCTCCGAACTTCCTATCCGTCACTTCGACTCTTCTTTCCGTCGCTCTAATTTCTATCCGTCACTTCGGCCTTTCTTTCCGTTGTTCTGGACTTCCTATCCGTCACTTTGACCATTCTTTCCGTCGCTCCGAACTTCCTATCCGTCACTTCGACTCTTTTTTCCGTCGCTCTAATTTCTATCCGTCACTTCGGCCTTTCTATCCGTCACTCCAAACTTCCTATCCGTCGCTTCGACCATTCTTTCCGTCACCCTAATTTCTATCCCCCGCCCCTGCCATTCAACCCTACAAATCAGTCAATCCAGATACTATCTTTTCCGGGTCGTCTGTAAATATTGCCTGTATACCGAGCTGCTGTAATTGCTTTGCATGCTCGACATCATTAACTGTATAAACACGGACAGTTGCTCCTTCATTAAGAGCTTCTTGAATGGATCTCCGAAATGCTGTAGGTAGGCTAACATGTATAGCCTCTGCCGGTATTTGAGCTGTATAGCAGTTAAAATCAACTAAAATTTCTGCAAACAGTGCCGCTTTTTCAATATATGGTGCTCTTTGTGCCACGATCTGAATAGATTCATGATTAAAGGAGGAAATAATGACTCTTTCTGTCATTTGATATGCAGCGACCTCCTTAATTACAAGTGCTTCTATCCCGTTATATGGAAATATATCGGTTTTGAGCTCAATATTAATGCGGTGATTTGTGCCTGCAAATAACTCTAAAACGTCTCCTAGAGTTGGTATCCTCTCCTCTTCAAATTTAGAAGAAAACCATGAACCATAATCAAAGGCACGGAGCTCTTGTAGCGTGTAATCCTTTACGTAGCCAGAGCCATTTGATGTGCGATCGATCGTTTCATCATGAATAACGACTAACTCCCTATCCGCTGTTAAATGAACATCTAGTTCAATCCCTGTAATCGAAAGCTTTGATGCTGCCACAAAAGCAGCCATAGTGTTTTCTGGGTAATGTGCCGAAACGCCTCTATGGGAAAAAATGTCCAAATTTGATAACCTCCTATTTCGCCCAACTCTCAACTCAGGCGGGCCATTAAAATTTCGATTTCTCTTCTTTCTTAATAAGCCTATTACAATTTCACTTGATGGTAAATATTATATATAGTAGTATGAGAATCTACTTGAAAATGTAAGTACTTAGGAGGTGCTAAAAATGACTGCACAACATCCAGATTTTCAGGCTGAAGTGGAACGGCTAGCTTACACTAAAAATTACATGCAGCAAATTTTAAATGAATCACAAAGAGGTTTGCAATCTGCTCAGGAGAATATTCGTAAGTCGATGGCAGATCTTGATTATTTAGATTCAAGTTTGGGCTATATTAATATCTTAGCAAATGCTCGTTTCTTTGAAATGGCCCGAAACCAAAAGGAAGGCTTAGAGGCTATTCAAAAAAAGCCTTACTTTGCCCGAATTCATTTCCAAAAGACAGGGGATTCTGAAGAATTTCTTTATATCGGAAAAACGTCTTTGTTTCATCGAGAAACCCATGAGCCTATAATAGTCGATTGGCGTTCACCGGTAGCAAACGTCTATTATGATGGTCGCCTTGGGGATATGGAATATGATGTTCGTGGAGAAATCCATAAGGGACATCTATTTGCCAAACGCCAATATAAAATTAATGATGGTGAATTGCTCGATTTACGGGATATTGATTTAACAACAAATGATGAATTACTGCAAGAAGCGTTAGCTGGAAAAGCAGATGTGCGTTTAACAGAAATCGTCTCCACTATTCAAAAGGAGCAAAACGAAATTATAAGAGCACATCTTCGTCAGCCAATTATCGTACAAGGTGCTGCTGGTAGTGGAAAAACTACAATTGCCCTACACCGAATATCTTACTTCCTTTACACGATGGGCGAGCATTTTAACCCTGAGCAGCTCATGATTTTAGCACCAAATAAGTTATTTATCGATTATATTGGTGATGTTTTACCAGAGCTTGGTGTTGATAAAATTTGCCAAACAACCTTTTCCGATTACGTTCTAGCCGCGACGAAGCTTAAATTGAAACTTCAAAACCCAAATGAGCAGTTAGAATCTCTTGTTGCAGGAGAACCCCAACAGGTAGCTTCGTGGATATCTGAAATGAAGGGCTCGCTTTATTATCGAGATGTAATAGAACGATACGTTCAAAAAATCGAGCAGGAAATCGCCAACCAATTTGAGGATGTTTTCATAGAAAAATACTGCATTATGCGTGCCTCCCATTTAAAGAAGCTATTTTTATATGAATTTTCTTATATGCCGATTGAAAAACGACTAGCACATATTAAAAAAGTGCTAGCAAGCCATGCTCGTCAAAAGAAACAGGCTATTTTAAATACACTTCATAAAAAATATGATGAAGCACTTGGCAGAGCACTTGATGGATTTCGTGATGATGACAAACGGCGTCGGGTTGTCACGAAGTTTATTGATGAACGTGATGAACGCATTCCTGCCATTGAAAAAGAGGCAAAATCAACAGCAACAGTTTATATGCGACGCTTTGCTAAACATAACATCAAGACTCTCTATCGTACTCTCCTAACAAATGCTGAGCTTTTAGCAGAGCTTGCTCCAGAATGGCATTATCTTGAGCAACAGCAATTTTTACAGGCACATACTAAAGAACAATGGGCGCTTGAAGATTTAGCTGCACTGTATTATTTACAAGCTCGTATAAAGGGTATTCCTGATGAATGGAAAATGCGAGTCGTTTTCATCGATGAAGTACAAGACTATAGTTTATTTCAGCTTGCTGCTTTAAAAACTGGCCTTGAAACAGATATGTTTACAATGGTCGGTGATTTAGCACAAGGAATTCATAGCTATCGTTCTCTTACTGCCTGGGAACCTGTCCAAAATCTATTTCCTAGAGCAAGCTTTAGAACACTGCAAAAAAGCTATCGAACAACAATCGAAATTATGGAGGTCGCTAACAAAGTCTTAGCTCAAATGGATGAACAGCTTCCATTAGTAGAGCCAGTAGTTCGACATGGTAATGTCCCTACCTTTATTCAAGCTCAATCATTTGACGCCCTGCAAATAAAGGAAATTTTTGAAGCCATTCGAGCCAATGGACATCATTCCGTCGCTTTAATTTGCAAAACGACCGCAGAGGCAAAAACAATGCAGCAAGCATTACAGGACAAAAAAATTGCTTCTCAGCTTCTTACTGAAAATGAATCCATCAATCAGCAATTATTGCTCGTTGTTCCGAGTCATTTAGCAAAGGGCCTTGAATTTGATGCTGTGATCGTAGCTGCCTTCGAAACACCCTTCTACGATACGAAGGTCGATCGCAAGCTACTTTATGTTGCACTCACTCGAGCCATGCACGAGCTTTATTTAATTGGTCCAACAAAAAATACATTTCTATTAGAAAATGAACAGACGTCATAATTGCGCTTTCGCTAGAAAAAATACTTACTGAAAGAAGATAAAAAAGTCGCCTATTAAAGCGACTTTTTTTGCATCGAACATTTAACTCATTTATCGATTCCGAGGCGGTATACGATAAAACCTCCCTCTGGATAAGTACGCTTTCACAACTTTCCACCATGACCTTGGTGCTTCCCTTGGAGGAGACTTCTTTTTAGGTAATGCCGGCATGCGCATGATAACGACTCCTTTCATAGGCTTACTAATACAATATGAAGATAGTTACAAATTTATGATAAAAAGGCCTCCAATATCTTACTGTGAATCCTCGGTTCATTCGTAAAATAAATACATGGCGGAATCTTAGCCATTTCTTGTACTGTTTTTCACTTCCACAATAAAAAGAGAGATGCATCAAATATATGATAAATCCCTCCTTTTCACGTTCTAAAAACCAAGTGTTCAAATATACACTGTAAATTGCGCACATATTAAGTTTTCACTTTATTGTCTGCCAGAGCGGTAATATACTCTTGCCAGTCGATGGATTGTTCTTGAAAAGCGAGCTTAGTACAAGCAGTTGATATTCAGAAATTTAAGGCTGCTTGGGTTGTTTCAAAAACTGCTGGTGTCGTGCATTAGCTTTAAACAATTGAAGTTATTCCTACTAATAATAGGCCTAAAATTTATTTATTTTCACACAAAAAAAGCCGAGGAATAAATCCTCGACTTTTTTACGTGCCTAGCGACGTCCTACTCTCACAGGGGGAAGCCCCCAACTACCATCGGCGCTAAAGAGCTTAACTTCCGTGTTCGGTATGGGAACGGGTGTGACCT
>NZ_JAQZSD010000113.1:0-6752 GCF_028674935.1 Lysinibacillus sp. CNPSo 3705
ATGAAATAATAAATAATGAAAATTTGTAAACTCGATTTCTAATGATTTTGATGATGATGTAAAGTCGAAATTGTATTTATTTTTACAATAATTTAAAAATGTACTTGATTTAGTATATTAATTCTAGATAAAATGATGATACAATTAATTGTCAGATAATTCTTTTGTTGGAATAATAGTTCGGGAATGAGAGTGATTATTAATGACAACAATTTATTTGAAATTAAGATGTTAATTATATTCAAGGATGAAAATGTTTTAATTTTTCTGAAAATTGAAATGCGCGGTGAAGAAAATATTAAGTAAACCGTATAAACAAAAGCAAATTCATTTAAATTGAATATGGCCTTAGTAAGTTGGTTTTTTCTTTTGATTTGATAGGGAGGTAATCGTGTGACAAATAATCATGAAATGATTATTGAGATTAATAATTTACGTACAAGCTTTCGGCGAGCAGATGAATATTTCGCTGCAGTAGATGGTGTTGATTTGCGCATTCGAAAAAATGAGGTGCTTGCAATTGTAGGTGAGTCAGGTTGTGGTAAAAGTACTTTAGCTACATCAATTGTTGGGTTACATAATCCTATCAACACAAAAATAGAAGGTGAAATATTATATAAAGGTAAAAACTTGGTAGATATAACCGAGCAGCAATATACCCAGTTACGCGGTAGTGATTTCGGTTTTATTTTCCAAGATCCACTGGCTGCACTGAATCCGTTAAAGAGAATCGGTTTCCAAATTGAAGAACCGCTTATATACCATACTGATTTAAATGAAGCACAACGCCGTGAGCGTGCAATGGAGTTATTACAGCAAGTAGGTATACATAACCCGGAACGTATTTATAAGCAATATCCGCATGAATTATCAGGTGGTATGCGACAACGCGTAATGATAGCGACAGCGATTGCATGTAAGCCACCTCTTATTATAGCTGATGAACCAACAACGGCATTAGATGTAACGATTCAAGCGCAAATACTAGATTTATTAAAAGATTTACAAATAGAAACTGAGTCAGGCATTTTGTTAATTACCCATGACTTAGGTGTAGTAGCTGAAGTAGCAGATCGTGTTGCAGTCATGTATGCTGGGCAAATTGTCGAAGAAGCGCCAGTTATTGAATTATTTAAAAATCCTAAACATCCATATACACGTTCGTTATTGAACTCTATCCCTCAATCCCATCAGGTAAATGAAAAGTTAGAGGTTATTCATGGTATGGTTCCTTCATTATTTAATTTGCCACGTGGAGGTTGTCGCTTTGCACCACGTATTCCATGGATTGACGAAAGCGCCCATGAGGAAAATCCAATATTACATGAGGTAGGACCAGAACATTTTGTTCGCTGTACGTGTTGGAAAGACTTTCACTTTAAGAAGGATGGGGGAAAATAATATGAGCTTTATGCAAATTAAAGATTTATGCGTGCATTATCCTATCCGTGGTGGTTTCTTCAATACCATTGTAGATCATGTTTATGCGGTAGATGGCATAAGTATGGAGTTTGAAAAAGGAAAAACTTATGGTCTTGTTGGAGAATCAGGATGTGGTAAATCGACAACAGGTAAGGCAATTATTGGTTTAGAGAAAGTAACATCGGGCCAAATAATCTATGAAGGACAAGATGTAACGAAAATGCGTCGTAGCGGTAAATCAGGATTTAATCGTGACGTACAAATGATTTTCCAAGATTCTCATTCCAGTATGAATCCAAGAAAACGCATTCGTGATGTTATTGCAGAGCCTATTCGAAATTTCCTACGTTTAAGTGAGCAGGAAGAACGAAAACGAGTTAATGAGCTTTTGGCGATTGTTGGGATGCAAGAGGATGCCCAATATAAATATCCTCATGAATTTTCTGGTGGTCAAAAGCAACGATTGGGTATTGCACGTGCTATGGCATGTCGTCCCAAATTAATTATTGCAGATGAACCTGTTTCAGCACTTGATTTATCCGTACAAGCACAGGTTTTAAACTTTATGAAAGATATACAAGAGGAATTTGGCGTAACGTATTTATTCATTTCACATGACTTAGGTGTTGTAAAGCATATGTGTGATGAAATCAATATTATGTACCGAGGACGCTTCGTGGAAAAAGGACATAGAGAAGATATTTATGATGATCCGCGTCATATTTATACACACCGTTTATTATCTGCCATTCCAGATATTGAGCCTGAAACACGTGTAGAACGTAAGCAAGAGCGTTTAAAAGTAAGTCAGTATTATAAAGAAAATCAGCATAAATTTTTTGATAAAGACGGAAAAGTTTATCCTTTACAATCAATTTCAGATACACATGCTGTTGCATTGGCGTCGATTGAAGGAGGAATGTGATTATGTGGAAAACGGTTCTTCGAAGAGTCATCATCATGGTTCCACAAATTATTATTTTAAGTATGTTAGTGTTTATCATTGCTAAGCTAATGCCAGGTGATCCATTTACAGGTTTAATGGGACCAGAGACAGATCCTAACCGTATTGAAGAGTTACGCGAAGCAGCAGGCTTAAACGACCCATGGTATCAACAATATGCCAGATGGGTATCAAATGCAGTGCATGGCGACTTAGGGAAAAGCTACACATATCAACGCAGTGTAACATCACTTATTGGTGAACGAGCTCTCAATACGTTCTACTTATCATTAGTTGCAATGATCCTAACGTATTTAATTGCAATTCCGTTAGGACTTCTAGCAGGTCGTTATCAAGATTCTCGATTAGACCGTGGAATCGTATTTTATAACTTTTTAAGTATGGCAATACCGCCGTTCGTGTTTGGTTTAATTTTAATTTATGTATTCGGCTATATATTAGGCTGGGTTCCAACATCAGGTTCAGTAAATGTATTAACTGAAAAAGGTACTTTATCTTACTATTGGGATAAATTATACCATATTATTACACCTGCTATTACGATGGCGGTTTTGGGGACGTATACAATCATTCAATATTTACGTTCAGAAATTATTGATTCAAAAAACCAAGACTATGTTAAAACAGCGCGTAGTAAAGGTTTACCAATGAATAAAGTATATACACGACACATTTTCCGTAATTCATTAATTCCGATTGCGGCGGGTCTTGGGTTCACTATTACAGGTTTACTAGGCGGAACTATCTTTATTGAAACAATCTTTAGTTATCCAGGTATGGGAGAACTATTCATGTCTTCAATTGCGAGTCGTGACTATAGTGTAATTACAGCACTTATCGTGTTGTATGGTTTCTTGGGGTTACTTGGAAGTATGTTATCAGATATTATTTTAAGCATCGTAGACCCACGAATACGTATCGACTAACTTGCAAAGAATAGAGGTGACTTTACATGGATAAAACAGAAGAGAAAAAATTAGAAGAACAACATCGCCCAGCAGTAGGTTTCCAAGTCGTATGGCGTGAGTTTAAAAAAGATAAAATAGCGATGTTTTCATTAATATTTATAACATTATTAGTAGTAGCGGTATTTATTGCTAGTTTTATTATTGATGTAGAAGAAATAATGAAAGTTAAATTACTAGGTCGCTTTGCGGAGCCGGGTGTTGATGGATATATTTTAGGTGCAGATGACGCAGGGCGTGATATTTTTGGACAATTAATTATCGGAGCTAAAAACTCTTTAATTATTGCTATATGTATTACGCTTATTGCAGCAGTTATCGGTATTGTTATCGGTTTAATTACTGGCTATTATGCGGGTAAAGTTGATCTTGTTATTATGCGAATTATGGATTTTATTATGATTTTACCTAGTTTTATGATTACGATTGCCATTGTTTCAACGCTAGAGAAATATTCACCGATCCACATCGTTATCTTATTAAGTATGTTTGCTTGGATTGGGAAGGCAAGGTTAATACGTAGTAAAACATTAACAGAAGCCCGTCGAGATTATGTAAGTGCTTCAAAAACGATGGGTACAAGTGATTTTAAAATTATGTTTAGAGAGGTTTTACCAAACTTAAGCTCTATTATTATCGTTAACTTAACATTAAGTTTAGCGGGTAATATGGGTGCTGAAACGGGTCTTTCATTTTTAGGGTATGGCTTACCACCTTCAACACCAAGTTTAGGTACTCTAGTAAGCTATGCAAGAGATCCTGAGATTTTAGTAGATAAATGGTGGATTTGGTTACCTGCAGCATTATTTATTTTAGTGATGATGCTTGGTATAAATTATGTTGGTCAAGCGTTACGACGTGCGGCTGACTCAAGACAACGATTAGGCTAAGGAGGAAGGGTAAATGAAGAAAAAAAGCGTTTTTCTGCTAACTTTACTATTAACACTAGTTTTAGCACTAGCGGCATGTAGTGGAGGGGGCAAAGAATCTTCAAAAGATGACAAGAAGAAAACAGCAACTCGTAGTTTCCCAATGGAAGTAAAGAATGAAGGAGAACCAATTAAAGGTGGTGTTTTACAAGTAGCTTTACCATCTCCATCACCGTTCAAAGGTGTTTTCTTACAAGAACTTTACTCAGATGGCAATGACTCAGCAATTATGAAATTTGCAAGTAACATTATTTTTGAAAATGACGGTGACTTCCAAATAACAGATAAAGGACTTGCTACTCTGAAGGTCGACGCAGATGCAAATAAAGCAACTGTAAAAATACGTAAAAATGTAAAATGGTCTGATGGAGAGCCATTTACAATCGACGATGTTATTTTCCCTTATGAAATTATCGGTCACCCTGATTATGAAGGCGTTCGTTATGACGATGATTTCCAAAATATTATTGGGGCTGAAGAGTACCATGATAAGAAAGCAGATACAATTTCAGGTTTAAAACGAGTAGATGATTATACATTAGAAATTTCATTTAAATCAATTTCACCAGCAATTTACAGCGGTGGTGATGGATTGTGGAGTTCAGCTGTACCAAAACATCAATTAAAAGATATTCCGGTAAAAGATATGATAAGCTCTGATGCAGTGCGTGTAAATCCAGTAACTTTAGGGGCTTTCAAGTTCGATAAAATTGTAAATGGTGAGTCTGTAAAATTTGTTAAAAACAAATTTTATTGGAGGGGTGAACCTAAACTTGATGGGGTAGTAATTAAAGTAGTTTCACCAGAAACATTACCGAAGGCATTAAATTCAGGAACTTATGACATAGCGGTAGATGGTTTCCCAGGTTCAAAGATTACACAAATTGAAAATTCTAAAAACTTAGCAATTTTATCGCGTCCTCGATTAGGTTATAACTATTTGAGCTTTAAGCTAGGTAAATTTGATAAAGCAAAAGGAATTAACGTAACAGATAAAAATGCAAAATTAAGCGATCCAAAATTACGTCAAGCATTAGCTTATGCAATCGATGTAGAAGAGGTAAATGAAAAATTAGGCAATGGTATTAATACACGTGCGACAACGTTAATTCCTCCGGCATTTGCTTCATTCCATACAAAAGATATGCCAGGCTTCACGTATGATAAGAAAAAGGCGCAACAATTATTAGATGAAGCAGGTTATAAAGATGTAGATGGCGATGGTATTCGTGAAGATAAAGATGGTAAACCATTTACAATTAAATTAGGTGCACAAGGTGGTACCGAGGTTCTAGAATCTACGATTGAATACTACCGTCAAAATTGGAAAGAAGTCGGTATTAATGTTGAATTAGCTTCTGGTCGTCTAATGGAGTTTAACTCATTTACTGATAAGCTTAAAAAAGATGATCCAGAGATTGAAATGTTCTTTGGTGCTTGGGGTACAGGAACAAATCCATCTCCAAAAGGATTATATGGTGAGGGTGCTTTATTCAACTACTCACGTTTTGTATCACCTGAATTAACTGCCATTTTAGATGATATCGATTCTAAAGAATCTTTAGATGCAAATCATCGAAAAGAAGCATTCCGAAAGTTTGAAGAGTATATGTTTGAACAGGCTACAACAATTCCAACTGTAGCAATTACTGAACTAATTCCAGTTAATAAACGTGTTAAAAACTATAATGTTGGCTATGGAAATGAAACTCAATACCATGAAATCGAGTTAACTGCTGATGCTCCATTAAAAAACTAATAGCACATAGTTAAGTATAAGAGTATAAACTGTAGGCAAATTCTTTAAGAAGAATTTCCTACAGTTTTTTGCGTTACTTTAATTTCTTTCAATAATTATTTTCTATAGCGAAAGCACAGCGTCAGCTACACAAGTCTACTTTTTAACGTGTGTCCACACGATTAAAAAGAAATAGGTCTGTTTCATAGTGTAGGACCGTACATTAACTAAAATAAGCAAGAAAAAGCATTCGTTGCGATATCACATTATTGCTTAAGTTAATTACATAATGCGACAATAAGGAACTATTTAGTCAAATCAAAATCCCCTTGTAGCTTTTCATTCATCAAATTAAAACACAATCCATAATTATTATCTAATTTTATGTCGAGAAATTAATTTATTTTTTACAAAAAAATAAGTAGATGTCCGTAAAAAATAAATGAATTAAATTATTTGTCTTCTATAATAATTCTTGCTTTAAGGCGTTGATGTGTTAATAGAAAAAATTATTTATTAATAGTTATTAGGGAAAAGATAGTTCATCACCAAAAGGTGTGGATGACTTTTGTTAAAGCGTCTACTAAGTAAATAGTTGATTGGAGTGGAGACTGGGCGACTCCTCGGGGATCAGTAATAGAGGAACGAAGGCTAAAAGCATCACATCCTGTGATAACGCCTTCGTGACCAACATCGTGCTGCTGTCGCTACGTTGCACTCACGCTTTCGCGCAA
>NZ_JAQZSD010000114.1:0-6516 GCF_028674935.1 Lysinibacillus sp. CNPSo 3705
CATTAATAATAAGTATATTACCTCATGTAGTTTTATTCTTTTCTGAAGAATTAACTTGTCAGACGTTAAACAATATATAATATAGTAGAAACTCAGAATTTTTTGCAAAAAGAAACCATCTCATAGTCATCTGAGATGGTTTACATTTTGTTTAAAACAAAATTGATATAGGTAAATACAAATAAATTTACTTTATGTCATGAGTAGATTTATGTCTTATTGATTTTTTAATTTTGTTTTTTGGACTTTATTTTACCTGTCCAAGTACGAAAGCCGCCTTGAAGCTGGTAAATTTGGTTGTAGCCACGCTTTTTAAGAAATAGAGCAGCACGTGAGCTACGGCCTGTATTTTGACAGTATAAATATACTGGTAAATCTGGGCGAATTTCTTTGTGACGTTGACGTAGAGTAGTTGAAGGAACATTGCGTGCACCAAGGATGTGACCAGCATCAAATTCTTTTTGTTCACGTACGTCGATAAGCTGTGCTTTACGATAGCCTTCAATAAATTGTTCTTGTGTTAGGTTTGTTACGGCTTTTTTTAGTCGTAGGGCATTTATGCCGATATAAGCAATTACAACTACTAAAATAACACCGATTGTGATAAGTATGTTCAACAAAATTTCTTACCCCTTTCTATCTTCTTTATTATTATAAAAGATGCGCTAGCGATAGTCCAATGAGTTTGATAAAATAAATTACATTGTGGCTAGAATTAATCTATCTTTTGTCTAGGAATGTTTTAGTGAAAGGCCACAGAATTATCCACTATTTTCTTGGTTTTGTGTGGGGGATTACTTAGATAAAGAATTGAATTAAACGAAAAGTGTCAAAATTTGAGAAGCACTATTTTTGGCTCATTATTAAGAGTAGGATGAAATTTGTTTAAATGTATGCCCTATATAGGTTGATTGGAGTGAAGGCGGGGCGATAAGACCCTGCAGCGAAGCGGAGCGTCAGCGACAAATGTTTTAACTGTGCGAAAGCGAAGCGGCAGCAACAAAGCGCCCAGCCGTAACGGAAATTAACCACTCGCTTTAGCAATGAGCCTTATTTTGTACACATTCGCATAATATTTGTAGGAGATGAAAATATGACAACTTGGTATTTTCTAAATTCAGGGAAATGTAGCCCTTCTTTTAATATGGCATTAGATGAAGCATTACTTGATTGGCATAGTGAAGGTTTAATTCCACCAGTCATTCGTTTTTATGAGTGGGAGCCAGCAACACTTTCGATTGGCTATTTTCAGCAGGCGAAAAGAGATATTAATCTAGAAGCGGTACGAGAACAAGGACTTGGCTTTGTTCGTCGCCCAACAGGTGGTAGAGCTGTTTTACATGAACATGAATTGACATATAGCGTCATTGTATCAGAAAGCTATCCTAATATGCCTGAAACAGTGACAGAGGCATATAGAGTGTTAAGTGAAGGTATATTACAAGGTTTTCATAATCTAGGTATGGATGCTTATTTTAGTGTACCTGATACAGAAGAACAAAGAGCAGACTTAAAGAAACCAAAAAGCGCAGTTTGCTTTGATGCGCCAAGTTGGTATGAGCTTGTCGTGGAAGGAAAAAAAGTAGCTGGTAGTGCACAAACTCGTCAAAAAGGTGTTATTTTACAGCACGGAGCTATTTTACTTGATTTAGATCAAGAAAAATTATTGTCTGTCTTCAATTTTTCAAGTGAAGAAGCAAAGGATCGTATGCGTAGAAAGATGCCAGAGAAGGCTGTTGCTATCAATAACCTTGTTAAAGAACCAGTGACGATAGAACAATGTGTGACAGCATTTAGAGATGGTTTTGCAAAATCGTTGCAAATTGATTTAAAACCATTTACACTTTCTGAGGAGCAATTAGAATATGTACATGCATTAGAAGAAAAAAAATATGCATGTGATGATTGGAACTTCAAAAAATAAAAAATGGTATAAGAAAAATATTTTTTTATCGTTCAACCCTTGTAATAACAAGTAGTTCGGATTCTATTCGAAATTGCAAGAGTTGAATTGAAAAACTATATATAGTATCTTAATTAAAGAAATATACACAATATGTAGTGTTTAGCGACACATGATATTGTGTATTTATTTTGTAAGGCAGAAAATAAGGGAGGCAAAATGATGGTACTAACAAATCATCAACCCGAAGTAAACAAATTTGAACAGTTAAACAAAGACATTGAACAATTTCCGCAGGTTCATCCTGTAACACCTGATATGCACATTACGCATAAGGGTGTATCAAGACTTGTGATGATCGATCGCTACTCGTTTAAGGATACGGAGAAGAAAACGTTAAAAGCCGGTGATTTTGTCGTATTAACAGTGAAGGCAGATCCGAAATTCCCTGCACGTGGTTTGGGGACAATCCAAAAGCTTGATATGTCTACGAAAACAGCAGAAATTTTGATTGAGGAAGATTACCGTAGTGCGTTAGATGATCCGAAAGAGCAAGAAACGGGTGTGATTACACGTTCAATTGACGTGCTAGAAAAGCCTCTTGAAATATTTTATGAACAAATCGCAAAACGAAATGCAACAGGACTTGCTGCTGTTGAAAAAACACAAGAGAAACGCCAAGAATGGTTTGAGAAGTTTTATGAGCAGTTAGTATCATTGAAATTCATTCCAGCTGGACGAGTTATTTACGGAGCAGGATCTGAAACAGATGTAACGTTCTTCAACTGTTACGTAATGCCATTTGTAGCAGATTCACGTGAAGGTATCAGTGATCATCGTAAGCAAGTAATGGAAATTATGAGCCGCGGTGGTGGTGTAGGGACGAATGGTTCGACATTGCGTCCACGTAACACTTTAGCACGTGGTGTAAATGGTAAATCATCTGGTTCTGTATCATGGTTAGATGATATTGCGAAGCTGACTCATCTTGTCGAACAAGGTGGTTCCCGCAGAGGTATGCATAATCTAGGTGCTTCTGCGTAAACAAACCTCGTGAATTGCTGGGAACTCTTTAACGGAAATATTGTCACTTTAATTGAGGTGGGAAATATGGATGTTTATAATGCGAAACAGCCACAGACTTGTTTAATATGTGGTTTTACAATAAATCATAATAAACAAGGAAGGTTTACGTCTCATTTGAAAAATGAGCATCATTTAACATTAGAAAATTATTTAATATCTTATTTTTATCCAGTAGAAATGGTAACCTGCCAATATATTTTATGTAATAAAAAGGTTAAATTGAGGCGTGGTATTCCCAATCAATTTTGTAGTAGCAGCTGTCGAGGAAAAGGTGAGCCTTTAACTTGTGTAATTTGTGGAAAACTATTCGATGAAAAGCACCGGCAGACTAAAACTTGTAGCAAAGAGTGTGCGAGTAGGCTGCGATCACAAAATACAGGAAAATGGCACAATGAAATGCCAGATGAACAAAAGAAGGTTCATTTTGAAAATATCATTTCAAAAACAGCTAAAACTAGAAAAATGAATGGGACTCCTTCATGGAATAGCGGTAAGACTGGAGTTTATAGTAAAGAAACTATTGAGAAAATTCGACAAGCTGCATTAAAACAATTGGAGAGAGAAACATTTAGAAAAACTAGTATTGAAAGAGCTCTCGAGGGTTTCTTGGTCGAACAATCAATCCCTTATAAATATTCCTTTATATTTGAAGGAGCACAATTTGATTTTTTATTAGTAGGGACAAATATTCTAATTGAATGTGATGGCGATTTTTGGCATGGGAATCCAAAATTTTATTCCTCTTTTTATGAAGTTCAAAAGAGGATAAAAGCTAGGGATATCGATAAAAATCAAATTGCAGTGGCTCATGGATATACTTTACTCCGTTTCTGGGAAGATGAGATAAAAAACGATTTTGAAAATGTAAAAAAACGCATTATAAATGCACTGCTAGCTACAACGTAACTGGAAACGGTAAGCGTGAATGCTTGAAAATAGCAGTGGGATAAAGACAATCAGCAGCCAAGCCTCTTTCAAAGAGGAAGGTTCAACGACCATCGAAAGCACGCTAAGATAGCGGAAGCGAGTAGAGTAGGAGTGAAGCCACTCCGAAGTGCGAGGACATCTATTAAGATGTAAGATATGGTCTCAACTTCTATGGTGACATAGAGAGCGGGTGTAGCGAACCCGCGTAAGAAATCGGCACAAATGATTATGCTGGCAGATTGGCATCCTGATATCGTGGAATTTATTATTTCAAAAATGCAAAATCCACGTATTCTACGATACCTAATCGAAAATACAACGGATAAAACAATTATTCGCTTAGCAAAAGAAAAATTAAACTTTAAGCCTCTTTCATTCCAAGAGGAAGCGATGTATCAAGGTATTGTTAACTATAAAGGTATCGAAGGCTTAGGTGGTTTTGATACAGCTATTATTCGTGAAGCGGAAAACAAACTGCGTGATGGTGGTACTTATACGGTTCACAATCCAGAGTTTTTAACTGGTGCAAATATTTCTGTAACATTAACAAAAGAATTTATGCAAGCTGTAGAAAATGACGCTGACTTTGAGCTTCGTTTCCCAGCTGTTGAAGAATATACAAAAGAAGAGATGGCTATTTACAACAGTGAATGGCATAAAGTTGGAGATGTGCGTGAATGGGAGAAAATGGGCTATAAAGTACGCACTTACCGCACGATTAAAGCGAAGGAATTATGGAATTTAATCAACGTTTGTGCAACGTACTCTGCAGAGCCAGGTATTTTCTTCATCGACAACGCTAATGACATGACTAACGCAAAAGCTTATGGTCAAAGCGTTGTAGCGACAAATCCATGTGGGGAACAACCACTTGCACCATATTCTGTGTGTAACTTAGCAGCTGTGAACTTAGCACAGTTTGCGAATAAAGAAAATCAAACAATTGATTACGAAGCACT
The DNA here is from genome assembly GCF_028674935.1 of Lysinibacillus sp. CNPSo 3705. Lineage (NCBI taxonomy): Bacteria > Bacillati > Bacillota > Bacilli > Caryophanales > Bacillaceae > Lysinibacillus > Lysinibacillus sp. CNPSo 3705. The sequence goes on from NZ_JAQZSD010000114.1 coordinate 4,876, forward strand.
ACGTGAAACAGTTCGTGTTGGTGTTCGTATGCAAGATAATGTTATTGATGCTACACCATACTTCTTAGAAGAAAACCGTGTACAAGCTCTTGGAGAGCGTCGTGTTGGCTTGGGCGTAATGGGCTTAGCGGACTTACTCATTTATTGTGAGAAAGAATATGGCTCAGAAGCAGGTAATGAACTAGTTGATGAAATCTTTAAAACGATTGCTGAGACTGCGTATGAGGCGTCAACAGAGCTTGCAAAAGAACGTGGTAGCTTCCCATTCCTTGTGGGAGCAACAGAGGAAGAGACAGCACGTTTACGTAAAGCATTTACTGAAACAGGCTTCATGCAAAAAATGCCTGCACATATTAAAGAGCAAATTTTAGCAACTGGTATTCGCAACTCGCATTTACTAACAGTAGCTCCAACTGGTTCTACTGGTACGATGGTTGGCGTGGCAACTGGTCTTGAGCCATACTTCTCGTTCACATATTACCGCTCAGGTCGTCTAGGTAAATTTATCGAGGTAAAAGCAGAGATCGTACATGAATATTTAGAACGTCATCCAGAAGTGAATGAGAATGACCTTCCTGAATGGTTCGTTACGGCGATGGAGTTAAAACCAGAGGCGCATGCTGATGTACAATGTATCATCCAAAAATGGATTGATTCATCCATTTCAAAAACGGTAAACGCACCAAAAGGTTATACAGTACAGCAAGTTGAAAAAGTGTACGAGCGCTTATATAAAGGTGGCGCTAAAGGTGGTACGGTCTATGTAGATGGTAGCCGTGATTCACAAGTACTGACACTAAAAGCCGAAGAAAATGATATGGATCAACTATCATTCGAGGAAGAATTAGTAGAAGTACCAACGAAGCGTCCTGTTGTATTAGTAGATACGATTCAAGCGTTAGAATCGACAACAGTTATCGGTTCGGATGTAGGGAATACTTGCCCTGTATGCCGTAAAGGAACTGTAGAGGAAATCGGTGGCTGTAATACATGTACAAACTGTGCTGCACAGTTAAAATGTGGCCTATAAAATAAATGAAAAAGTGTCTATTGTAGATTTGAAATAAAGTCGTACCGTTTATAAAAAAGATGTACCGTTTTACCCCTTTGGATAATATTAATCTAAAGGGGTGTTTTTATGTCAAAACGAACTAGAACATCTAAAGCCGAAAAGTGGATTAAAGAAGGTCGTGGCTCTGGAGTTGGAGTGGATTATAAACCATGGTTAAACGTTCAAAATGTGTCTTCGAAAGGTCGGTCAACACGTTTAAAAGGTATTAAAACAAATAGACAGCATGAATTTCTATCAGATTTGGAACGAAATTACTTTTATTTAACTGAATATTCGGATTCTGTCGTTGATATTCGAGAACAATTTCCTTTATTGCCGTTGGAAGAAACAATTGTCATTGCAGATGAATTAGGTCTTAAACATCCTACAGACCCAAAAACAAATGAGCCAGTTGTGATGACACAGGATTTTTTATTAACAGTAGATAAAGGTGAAGGTTTAGCAGAAATCGCAAGTAATTAACTTTGTTATTTTAAATTATTATCATCATTTCAAGTATTAAAAAACTCTAATAATTCGCATCTAACAAATTTGAAAAAGGTTTCTATACATATATGTAGACTTGAAAT
>NZ_JAQZSD010000115.1:0-9888 GCF_028674935.1 Lysinibacillus sp. CNPSo 3705
ATTATATACTAAATATTGTAATAAATACAAATTTTATGGAGGCGAAGAATGAAGAAGTTATTTTCGCTAGTATTAACTTTATTATTATTCATTGGATTTACGCCAATAAATAATGCACATGCTGAGGCATACTCTGAGGAGTTTCAAACAACAGTCAGTATCCCCGTCTATGAAGATGCTGAATTCTTAGAGTATGAAGAGGAACCACAGTCTACAGAAATCGAAACTTCTGAAGAACCTTTAACAAGTGTTGCTCCACTTCTTGCTAAAAAGAAAGAAATTGCTAAAGTGAATTTTGGTGTTAATAAAAGTAATTTAATAAGTTATAAAGTGGTTATGAACAAAGGTTATAAATTTAAATCTTTTTCCGGAGCAATATCTACAATGGACTTAACAAGCGGTTTATCACAAGGTAGAAAAGAAATTTCTGGACAAAGTGGATCAGTTCAAATCGCTAAACTTGATGGTCATACATTCCGTTCAACATTAACTGGTGCTGTTACTACGTCAACAGATTATGGTTACAATCTTGGCGGAGCTAGTATAATGTGGGTTTATAAAAAATAATAATAATAAATTAAAGGACTGAATCTATTGCTAAATGGTTCAGTCCTTTGATTTTTTTGCTTATTTACTACGTCTTTGCTGAATTGTAATATACAACCCAATCAAACGATCAGTTGTCATTACTCCACTTTGTAAATCCTTTAGGTGTGAAGCTTGAATAATACCGTCTTTAACTGCCTTAGCGATATAATTTTCAGCCTCTGTTTTCATAGTTGGTGAACCTGGATTCCAATTTGTATTTGTCACTTTAATTTCCTCCCTTTTGTCTTCTACAATTAATTGAACTTGCATTTTACTGTTGCTCGGAACAATTACTTGTCCTTCTAGCTTATAGCCTTTCGGTATCTTCCAAGATGATTTAACTTCAAAGTGCGGTCGGTCAATGCTACCTGTCCATGTGCTTCCCCATTCAATGCCTAGCTTTTTAGCAATAGCTCCAATTCGATTGAGCTTTGTCACATCATATAATGATTGTGGAGGACCAACAGCGATATCCCACTCTAGACGTGATTTATGATTACTGTTTAGTGTCCAAGTAACAATTTGCCCTGGTCGTGTTCGTCCTTGTGCATATAGGTAGTTTTGTCGTTCCTGAGAGCGATACGTCTCTGTAATAAAGATGTTCTTAATCCCAGCTTTAAAACACTCTTGAAATAGTAATCTACAAGCTGTTTGTGCAGCTGGTAATAGTTCGGCTAAGTCTGGACATGTAGCAGTTACACTTGTACTCATTTCGTTTCACCTTCCCCCGTTTTATCCTTTACAATTGCTAAAAGTTTTTTAATAAAATCTGGCATTGGCAAGCCCATCTTTGTACCGTTTTCCGTGATAGAAATAAATTCGAGTACACAGAATGCAATGGCTGCCCCATCACCTGCATACTCGATTCCTGGAATAACTAGCGACAGTAAATAAACTGAGCCTACTAGCATTAAGTAATAAATTTTTCGTATGATACCGTTAAAACCAACACGGCTGTTTAAATTACGATTAACGATACCGCCCATAATTCCTGTAAGGTAATCAATAGCCATGAATCCGATTAGAACGGTTACAGCCATCCCTAGACCGTCCACAGCATAAGAGACTAGAGCGCCAATTATTCCACTAATTGCTCCTATCCATTTTTCCATTACAACACTTCCTTTTCTGCATAATAAAAGTCCTCCACAAAAGTGGAAGGCAATATAAAAAGCACACCCTAAATTGGACGTGCTTAATTTCAATATCTAATAATTTCTTTTAATCCTATAGCAATAAATGCTATAGCGAAAGCGATTGAGAATGTTATTAATAATATAGATAATGCTTTATTTTTTTCTCTGTAGAGCAATGTATTCATTAGATAAAATAAAACAATTAAACTAAAACATACAGAAAAGTTAACCACAATTACGTTTAATATGAAGTTATTTTCAATCTTAGGTATACTTGCAACATTAATGCCTATAACCGCAAATATAGCTAACATTATAGAGAAAATAGTGAATATATTTTCATTAAACTTTTTGATAGATTCTGTGCCTTTTATTTTTTCATCTATTTCTCCAATTGCCCCCAATCTTTCAGAATCTAATCGTTTTAATTCATCCAATTGTTCTCTATTTTGAACATTAAATTCTATCAGTTCTTTTTTTAATAATTGCATCTCTTTAACGGAATAGTCCATCATAGCTAAAAAACCACGTTCAGTTAATCTAATATGCTCCACCCCTTGTAAGTTATGTTCAAAAACTAAACCATACTTTAATAATTGTTCATCAGGCCTTGTTTCTATGCTTAGTTGAAGTATTTCATTTACTTTTACTGTTCGGGGAAGATTAAAATCTATATATCTTTTAATAAATAACACTTTGATTCCATCAATTATTACATCTATAGAAATAGCCAGATGTTTTTGGATATCTGAGATAATAACATTCGGGTACTTATTTAAAGTTGAATCTTTAGATTTCGAGTAAAATCTAATCCCTGAATCCGGCTCATGATTATTAAGTTCGTTTAATATTTTAAACCCTAGATCGTCTAATGGCTTACTTCGCACATATGCGGGACTTTCGAAGGTTCTTTTGATAGCTTCAACTTCTTCTTTAAGATAAAGATAAGCATTTAAGTCATTTTGCGTACCAACACCATTTTGCATATCATTCATTCCTTTCATCTACTACAATTCCGACAAAAGGAATGTATTTCCTCTATTATTAGACCATAAAAATAACGCTAAGCTCATGCTTGCGTTTTCTGTGCGTCCATCATATTAATCAATTCAACGTACTGTTCTTGCGTAATTTTTTTCATCATCAAGAATAAACATAAATCCGAGTCTAAATCTTCATATTTATAATTCCCTGATTTAATTACAATCTTCGCTGCATTACAAATCATACATATCCACTCCTCGTGAAGCTTGCAGTTTACAATGGCGAAATATAGACTTTAAAAATAACACGGTTACTATTGAACGTACACGGGATGAAAAAGGTACACGCACACCTAAAACTAAAAATAGTTACCGAAAAATTTTAGTTGATAATCTTGTGATTGACCAACTCAAAAAATATAAAATATGGTGTAAACAAATTTTATTGAAGCATGGTAAGACATTTGACGATCACCAATTAATATTTATCACCGAATTCAATAACCCATTACATGGTATGGCAATTCATAAAATGTTTAGAGATACTATGTTCAAGGCTGGTATATTAAACGATGATGGCGAGCCTAAAATTACTTTTCACGGTTTACGTCATACTCATGCCACGATTTTACTGAATGGTGGACAAAACGTAAAGGTGATTGCTGAACATTTAGGCAATACCCCAGCAATGATTTACCAAATTTACGGCCACGTAATGAAAGAGTTGGAAGAACAGACAATGGAAGTGTTCAGCAAAAGCTTAGAAATCGAAACTGGGGCTAAAAGTGGGGCTAATTAATTAAAAAAGTCGTGTAAACGTTGATAAATCAATACTTTTATCATTTAATTAATGTTACACGAACTAATACAATTCCTTTTTACAAAGAAAGTCCGCAAGCTTGCGGACTTTTCTACTTTGATAGCCAATTTTTCCGCTCACAGTCCCCGTAAATTAGGCAAGGGGCAGCCTCGCTTATGCGAAGCCACCCCTTTAGTATTTAATAGGCAACATTTTTCGTAAATTGTAAAGTCTCAACCCAATCATCTGGGGAATATTATATTGAAACATTTAGTTTCATCACCGCGGTAAAATTCCACTGTGTGCTTTCTAACTTAAGCAACGCAAACCCAACCTTCTTTTGCGTCCTTGCAGCCCCAAAGCATGCGCCAGTGTGAATAAGTATCTTCAAAAACAAAAAGCAGAATTCCAGATTACGTAAATATGCCACCTAAAATAGCACGGTTCATATTATATCACAAGGTTGCGAAAAAGTAAATATTTCATTTTAAGTTACCAAGGTATAACAGCTGAACATGCAATAGAATACCCATGTAGAGTAGACCATGTTAATAAAGCATGCCAAAAATTTTCACAGACTGTGATAATTTGCTGTGGATTCGACAGCTGTCCAGACATCACCAGCTCACAAAGAACATCAAACCCCTCCGGTTGATCTGTAAACGCCAATGCCTCAGGTAGCACTTGCGCAGAAGTTGTAAAATAGCGTTGATGGTGTAAACCTAAAATCATCGCACCTGTTGTTGCAATTTTCATCGCTAAAATCGGTAAAAATGTTTTCGGACCTTGCACTTCAATATTTCTTAATTTCCCCATGTACTCATACATTTCTTCCACTAATGTTCGACAAATGGCTTCTTTAAACATCAAGCTATCCACCAAGCTCGCTTTTACTTTAAGCTCAGTGAAAAAATCCTTTGGGTCATAAATAGGTAGAATGTTGAAAAATTGTCCATGCGTCAGCGGCCATTTTTCATCAACTGCCGTCGCTTCTTCGATAATATCTTCTGCGCTATCAAAATTCACTTCTGCCTTCCAGTCCCCTGCCGTCCATTCATAGCTAAAGCTTTCATCTAAAGCGTTTAAAATACATTTAATTTCTATATCTGAAAATGGTCCATCTGTTTTTCGTGCTACCGAACCATAAAGTCCAATTGCTTGAACTTTTGAACCATATCTCTCTAAAACTTGATTTGCAATTGAATATGCAATTTCCACTCTTTTTTCTCTCGTTACGTTTTCCGGACCAATCATATTTGTCTCTCCTTGTTAATTATTTAAATGAGATTATAATTGGCCGTGGAGGACCACGAGCTTAACGAGGAATCTTATCTGCCGTCATGTACAAAACCACCTTTCCGCATAAACATTCATTATCTCAGGTTCATACACATCTTCCATCCCGTCAAATGATATGCATCCTTCTTTTACTAATTTAACTAAATTAACTATCCCTTTTAGCTTATTAAAAAACATGTAAATTAGTAACAACCAATACTGTTTCACATTACCATATCTTAAATTTCACAGCAAAAATAGAGGCCCGTTCAAAATGAACAAGCCTCTTGAAAAAACAATCATTTTTTATTTCAGTCAACATCTAGAACGCCAAAATGAAACTTCGCAGTTGGTCGTTCGTATTGCTGAAAATGATATTTGGTAAACCATTCTGAGCGAAAATGTGCCTTTAACACTACTCGCTTTCTCGCCACTCGTTTCGCCTCACTTACCCATTCATCCGTTAATGTCACATGTTCCCCAGCTAAGCGTAATGCTTCAAAATTATTGGATTCTACAATTATCTCTTCAAACATAGGATCCATATACACGACATCAAAAGTATTGTCCGGTAAAGTTTTCAAATAGTTAACTGCTTCAGCCTGCACCACTTCAATTTGACGCATACATGCAGTTAACGGCAACTCAGTCGTATCGTAGGATTTTATTCCTTGCTCAACTATAAAGGCCACATTAGGATTCGCTTCTAGTCCAACGACTCGTCCCGCTTCGCCAACTGTATATGCCGCCAGCATAGCATCCGCAGCAAGTCCCAATGTACAATCAAGCACCGAATCTCCTTTTTTAAGCTGTGCCGCTTCCAAAAACGGCTCCGCTTCCCCACGAGCTACACGCTTTAAGCGAAACGCTGCTGAATTCGGATGAAAGAAAAACGGCTCATTCGCACCAAATGCATAATACTCAAAACGATTTTTCCCAGCAACGATTACATGTGCATGCAACTCCTGAGAGATTTTCCGAACAGAACGCTTTTTTCTCGGCTCAAACGATGCATCTAATTGTTGACACGCAAAAGCAGCGAGCCCCAACGATAAATCGTCTGGTCTGCCCGCTGTTGTAACAATCGTTTTTACTTCTCGCATGTTTGCTCTAAAACACCTGTTAAATGTGTAACAATTTGCTCCACAGGGAATCCTTCAATTTGTTCACGTGGAATAAAGTATGCCAATTGCCCATCCTTTAAAATTGCCATTGATGGTGAACTTGGTGGTACATCCTCAAAAAAGCTACGCATCGCGGCAGTCGCTTCAGGATCCTGACCCGCAAAAACAGTCACAAGATTATCAGGCTTAACCGCCTCCACCGCTTCACGAGCAGCCGGACGTGCCAATCCAGCCGCACAGCCACAAACCGAGTTAATCACAACCAACGAAGTTCCCTTCGCCTCCGCCATAAACTCATTCACCGCATCAGCCGTCGTAAGCTCCGTAAATCCGGCCCCTACTAACTCCTCACGCATCGGTTTCACTACCTGTTTCATATATTCATCGTAAGCGTTCATGCTTTTACCCTCTTTCATATGTATTCGCAAAGGTTATTATAGCAAGGTTTTTCACGAATGTACAAAGACTTGCCTTTTGCCCTCTAATAAAAAGAGCCTTTGATAAATAATAATGACCAGGTACCACATTTTATGAACGCCTGGTCTTTTGTATAGCTTAAAAGTAATTCTTCTACTTGAGTTTTAAGAGCATGATCGGTATACAGTATTACAATAACAACGTTTTTACAAAAGTATGTTTTATGAGGAAGTTAATTATGTTATTGGGATTTATTCTAGCATTTTGTATTAGCGACTCTAATGTATTTGCAGAAGAAAGAGAGATTTCTGAAGAACAACTTAATGATTTTATATTATCAACTGGTGCGCCTAATGAATTATTAGAAAGATGGGATTACGATCAAAAGTTAGATCTTTATCTTAAGAGTACTAATAGTACAATAATTTTCGATACTACTGAAATAACTGAATTTACAAAAGATTCGATTACAGGTGAATTAATCGAAACACCAAATGATTCAAATATAATTATGCCAATGGCTACTATCCCTTCAAAAGAGTTACAAGTTTCTCACGATGTGTGGACTTTAATTGATACTGATCAAACTAAGTATAAATCTGTTTATGCAAACTATTCATGGAATTTTACGAAATATGGTGGTACAAATGGTGATAAAATTGCTATTGCTGTCCCGTCTGGTTGGTCTATAAAAGCAAATAGTTATAAATGTAAAGAATTTCAAAGTGGACTACCGTCATCAGGATATATAGAAAAAGCTAATTGCAATGGAAAACCTTATGATTTAGACTTTTAGGGTGCTGTGTGGAGTTTAACAAGAACAGACTACGTTTGGCATAAAGGGTGGGTAAGTTTAGATATGAAACGTACCAATACAAATGCTCAACTAAAAGTTTTAAGTAAATATATAGAAGATACAGGTAGTTCTACATCTTGGTCAATTGGATGGGGACCGATGTCAGTTAGTATTTCTGGGAACAAGTCAAATAATCAAGCCGCTTGGGATACCGCATTTACTTATTAACATTTACAATATAATTTCAATAAAATTAAAAAGTCCCATAATGGAGTTATCGAATTCCATTATGGGACTTTTTTCACTTATGTTTAACTGTGTCCACTACTGAAATTAATAAACCAAAAACAGCTAATTTTCAGCTTCTATTTTCATAGTAGGTGAACCTGGATCCCAATTTGTCATTTTGATTTCCTCCTTTTTGTCTTCCACAATTAATTGAACTTTCATTTTGCTGTTGCTTGGTACGATTACTTGTCCTTCTAACTTGTAGCCTTTCGGTATCTACCAAGAAGACTTAACTTCAAAATGAGGTCGGTCAATACTACCTACATAATCACCGCCCCATGTAATACCTAGCTTCCGAGCAATTGCCCCTACTCGATTGAGCGTTGTCAAGTCATATAATGATTGTGGAGGTCCAACTGCAATATCCCATGCTAAACGACTACTGTGGTTGCTTTTAAGCGTCCATGTAACAATTTGTCCTGGACGAGTTCGTCCTTGTGCGTATAGATAGTTTTGTCGTGCTTGCGAGCGATACGTTTCTGTGATGAAGATATTTTTAATCCCAGCTTTAAAACACTCTTGAAACAACAATCGGCATGCTGTTTGTGCAACTGGTAATAGTGCGGCTAAGTCTCGACAAGTAATAGTTACGCTTGTGCTCATTTAGTATCACCTTCCCCTGTTTTATCCTTTACAATGGCTAAAATTTCTTTAATGAACTCTGGCATTGGTAAATCCATCTTTGTTCCGTTTTCTGTGATAGAAATAAACTCTAAAACACAAAATGCAATGGCTGCCCCATCCCCTGCGTACTCGATACCTGGTATCACTAGTGACAGTAAATACACTACTCCAACTAACATTAAGTAATAAATTTTTCGTATGATGCCGTTGAATCCTACACGACTGTTTAAGTTACGATTAACGATACCGCCCATAATTCCTGTAATATAGTCAATAGCCATAAAACCGATTAATACAGTTACGGCCATGCCTAGACCATCCACAGCATAAGACACTAAAGCCCCAATTAATCCACTAATTGCCCCTATCCATTTTTCCATTAAAACACTTCCTTTTTTGCATAATAAAAGCCCTCCACAGATGATTGTGGAAGGCATAAAACAAAATGTATTATTACTAATTTTGTAGTAAATCAAAGTTATATTTTTTATTTATCTTATTTGCAATTGTTTCTAAAAACAATTCAACAGTCATGTTTTCAACTTCTCTTGTATACCATGCAAGTTTTGCACCATAATTTTTTTTATTATAATTTACTTTTAATGGCCAAAATTTTTCAGTTGCATAAGTATAATCAAATTTCACATATAGTTCCTTCCCATTTGGACATTCCATAATAACGTTATACATTGGATTTTTTCTTTCTGGCTCAAACTTAACTTTTCTAATCTTGGTTATCAATAAATCACTCCTCTATTTACTAAATTCGACAAAAGAAAAGGAATCCCTGCTGAATTAAATAATAAAAATAACGCTAGCTTATGCCGCGTTTCTCTTAAAACATATTTGCATATTCACTCCATGACAGTACATTTAGTTCTTCCTGCTTTGAATATAGATAATCAAGCATGTTTTTAAACTTTTCTGTTGGATAATTCATTTCATCTGTATTTACATCTTCTACTTTGTGAAGTAGGAAAATCACCGTTGCCCCTGTTTCTATTACATAATCAATCGCATTTCTAAATGTGATTTCTTCTACATTGTTATATAGAATGACCGTTTTAAGCAGATGTGGTTGAATTGGTGGAAGAATTTCATACTCTTCTCTTATTGACCCTTCCTAATTTATAGTTTTTCATGACCTCTAAAACGTCATTATTATAACCGCCATAAGGATACGCTACAAAATCAGCAGTTCTGGAGAATCCATTGAAAATTAACCATTCCCTACAACCGTCCAATTCTGCCTGGATACAATTTATTGACAATGTTGATAAATCTTGATGTGTAACTGTGTGATTAAACAAATCCCACCCATAATTATATAGCTCTTTAATTGTGCTAAATTCATATATCCCGTTGTACCTACTGATCCGCTAATGACACCGACTGATCCAACGAATCCTCTAGCCAACATGAGGGGAAAAGCGTTCGTATATTGAGAAATAAAACCATCATCAAAATCAATTTTTCACTTCCTATACAAACTTGATCAAATAAACCAACAAATAAATCCACCAATAACCGGAAGCAATGTTTGTAAAATCGTAAGCCCATCCATCCCCATTAAGAATGCAACAGCAACTTCTTGCGTTTTTGTTTGCTTAAACCATTCCATAAAGGTGATGGCGTCTGGAACCTTTACACTGTTCTCAAATTTTGAAATACAAGGCTGAGTGTGATTTATACGGTGTGCTAGTTATCCGCTCGTCCCAATAATCTCAAATCCCCTACAAACTTTAATATACCAAGGAAATCGAGTAGGAGGGAGTGATTAACTCCCGACCTCTCACACCACCGTACGTACGGTTCCGTATACGGCGGTTCAACTAAGATCAATAACGCAAAGTTT
>NZ_JAQZSD010000116.1:0-6243 GCF_028674935.1 Lysinibacillus sp. CNPSo 3705
TTGATGTAAGAATTCTAAGTGAGTTTTAATCAAACTTTTTTATAAAAAATAACTCCTTCACAAAATTAAATCCATCCATTTTGATTAATCTTTTTTCAAAATGGATGGGTTTCTTCTATTGTAAAATCAGTATTTGTAGCACGGTTTTAATTAAACTTTATTTTAAACCAACACATAAATATAGTTTATCATTTTCTGTAGCTTGAATTCTATTACTTCTGTCATCAGTTTTTGTAATGCGTTTGGCGTGTCGAAACGGCGGTTTAATCGATTCTTTGCGATTTTAACCCCTTATCCTTGTATGTTTTGTTAGTTTGATGGATGTGTGGTACACCCCCCCAAAAAAAGCTTAGGAGGTATTCCTAAGCCTTTTTGTTTTTCAGGAAAGAAAAGTTATGAATATAGCACTGGTTTTATTGTGCAACCGGCATAAGCATGTACTATAACTAACCTCGACAGAAATAGAGGTTAGCTAAGAGCGAGGATGTCCGTGGTGACGCAAAATCCGGAGGCAAAAACACCAGAGCGAGGAATATGAATTTCATAAAAAAACTAGAATTGATTGGATAAATGTGCACAATAATTTTCCTGTGTAAAAAATCCCAACTATATATTACTAAATGACTAGGTAATGAAACGGTGATAATATATATTGGATGTCTTTGGAGGGATATCAAAAATATATATGTTAAGTTTTAGGAGAGTAGATTATTGAGAAGTTTTTTAGAAAAAATATTAATTTGTAGTGTAGTACTTACGTTATTTATTGCGTATATTCCTTTTGAATATTTTGCGCTACAAGCAGAAGCGAAAAATGTGGAAGAGAAGAGTGTAGAAAAAAAGCCAATAGAATTGGTAGAATTACGAACAGAAAATGCTAAAACATTTGATAATTTGGATGGAACTTACACAGCAGAAATAGCACAAGAGCCTATTCATTATCAGGATAAACAAGGAAACTGGGAAGAAATCGACAATAGCTTAGTTGAAACAAACAATGGTAAGACTGTAACAAACAAGGCCAATGATTTCTCTGTAGAAATTGACAAAACTACTGCAGCATCGCAGCAAAATATTACAATTACAGATGATGAAAAAAAGATTGATTTTGGCTTAGTATCAGCTCAGCATGAAAAAGATAATAAAAACGAACAGGTCCAGAATGCTAAAGGGGTAGTTGACAGTAATACAATACGCTATCAAAACGTATTAAAAGACACAGATCTGGTTTACACAATAGGATCCAATCAGATTAAAGAAGATATTATTTATAGTGAGAAGCCTAAAGATGGTTTCCCAAAAAAATTCACTTATAAATTAAATATTCCTGGGATGAATGTATTAAAAGAAGAAGATAATATATATTTAGTTAACTCAAAAACAAAGCAAAAATTGTACTTAATTACTGCTCCATATATGTATGATTCTTTTGTCCCTAAAGGGTTCGTTTCAACAAAAGGGGTAACTTCTATACCGGAAGAAGCTATTTCGTATGATATTAAACTCGATTATGAAGAAGTTAATGGTGAACATTTTATTTACGTTATCCCAAATAAGGAATGGTTAGAAAGTAATGAAAGGGTATATCCAATAACTATTGATCCTACAATAGTTAATTTACAATCTATGCCTTATGTTGAAGATACAAATTTAAGAAGTGCATTTCCTACTCAAACGGGTGGAAATGATCAAGAATTAGGGTCTGGGAAAGCAAGTGATGGTAATATTATTAGAACTCTAATGAAATTTGATGTCTCTTCTTTACCTAAAGATGCTGTTGTTTTAAATTCAAACCTAAATTTATGGTATTCTTCAACCAATAATGCTTCAGCTATAGATGTTGGATTATATAAAGTAACAAAAAATTGGGAAGAAAATGAAGCTTCATGGACTTATGCCAAAAATAATCCCTACACATTATGGTCATCTAAAGGTGGAGATTATGACGCAACTAATAGGCTTTCTATAACAAATATAGGAGCTCCCTCTGAGCTAGATAATGACATGAAATCATGGGATATACCTGCCAATATAGTAGAAGGTTGGATTAAAAATTCAGCAACTAATCAAGGGTTATTATTGAAAAGTGAACAAGAAAATTTAGCTATATATAAAAAGTTTGTTAGTAGTGAGAAATCTATACTTCAAAAGTATAAACCTCTAATATCAATAACATATGCAGAACCGGCAGCTGAATTACAGAAGTCTGAAAATTTATTGCATAACGGGGATTTTGAGGGTAATTTGCCCTTAAATGGATGGAAGAGGAATAATTATAATACAGGTACCATAACACAAGACCAGACTGAGTCCTCACCAAAATCAAATGATAATAGGTCCGTAAAAATAACAATTCCTAAGGGGTCTTGGGATTTAAAGGAAATGTTGCCGGACTTAAAGCAAGAGATTAAAGTTGAAGGTGCGCAACTTTATGATATCAGTTTTTATGCAAAACAGAATATTAAAGGTTTAGGTACCACCATAGAAATAATGGAATGGTCTAATGATGATAAGGCAACTTTGATTGATTATTCCCAAATTTCAGAATCAACAGATTGGACTGAATACAAAAAATTATTTAAAACTAGCCCGAATGCAAAATCTATAATAATAACTATTAGCCCCTTCAGAAGTATGCAAGAATCGGAAAGCTATGGTGAAGTATTTTTAGATTCTATAAGTTTTGGAAAAGTGTCTAATCTTGAAGAAGAAGTACATGAAACTCACGAAATATGGGCATTATTTAAAAACAAAAAGAGCTTATCTACTGTGGAAATTGATCCGGATAAAAAGGCTCAAGGCAAGGGCCATGAATTTTCTTTTAGACATACAATTCCAGATGATAAAGGGATTGTAAGCGAAGAAAAAGCATATGCCAGAAAAATTATACCAGTTGAAAAACTCACATCTTATTATATCCAAATGCAACAAATGGTTGGAAGTGACTCGAAAAATATAACTCCTAATATAAAAGTTATTCTCAAAGATGAAAATGATAATACTATTAAAATACAAAATTTTTCAGGTTCATCAAAGGGTGGTATTTGGAGAGAAATAAAGGGAATTATAACAACTACTGAAAATACTAAAAATATCGAAGTTAGAACAGATTTCATAAGAGATAGTGTTAATGAAAGTCAAGGAGATATTTGGTTTTCAAATGGGCTTTTTGTAAATCGGATAGAACCAACTATTAGTGATGAGCTTATTATAAATGGAGAGTTTAAAGAAGAGTTATTTAATAATTGGGTTGTAGATAAAGATTCGAGTGGCACAGCGGAGATAACAACGGGAACTTTTAATAAAGGGAAAAGCTCTCTGGCCTTAACATTTACAAGTAACGATATTCTTAATTCCTTAAGTGTTATGCAAGAGGTTAATATAGAGCCAAATACGGTATATGAGATATCTGGTTTTTCTAAAATGCTCAAACAAACTGATGGGCTAGAGCCAAGAATTAATATTGAGTTTTTTAATAGTGATGGCTTGATACTAGATGGTTTATCTAGTACAACGTTAAACTTTAATAAAGAGACTTGGACACAAAAAAGTTTAAAATTCAAAACCACACCAACTACTTCAAAGATAAGAATTAAATTAACGGCATATGGACTTTCGGCAAAATCAGGTACCGTTTATTTTGATGATCTTTCCTTGCATAAGTTTTATGGGGCACCTATTTTAAATTACGGAAGTTTATTGGTAGGGCAAAATTTATTAAAAAATGCCTCTTTTAATTCAACTCTCGATAATTGGAATGTAGAACATTATGATGATTCTAGTACAGTTAGTACTGACACAGAAACCTCTCCTTTTTCTGACGATTCTAAGTCGTTAAAAGTTGGTATAAAAACAACGACTAAAAAAGATGACTTCGGAAATGATGATTTTGGAAATGTGTTAATAAAACAAAAGGTTAATATTGAGCCTAATTCTTATTATGTATTGGATGGATACGTAAAAGAATTAAATCTTAAGAACGCTGTTTATCAACTTAATATTGTTATTCATAATAAAGATAAAACCACTGAAGACTATTATTATATGACATTTGGTAATTCATATTCAGATCCAAATGAATGGATAAAAAAAAGGTTGGGCATTAAAACTGGTTCAAATGCAAGTCAAGTTGAAGTAATATTACAAGTCTTTACTAAAGGCATTGAAGCTTCAGGTACAGTTTGGTTTGACGATTTAAAATTAGTTAAACAAAATTTCATTAATGATTACGATCTTTCACCTCTGGGTGGTAGTACATTTAGGCCTGAGATGTCATTTTCTCAAATAGTTAGGCAAATAGAAATACCTAGCATTAATATCGATTTCGGTTCTACCTTCGAGGAAATGAATGCGACCTTACGAGAAATGGAAAAAATATATGAAGAACTCGAAAAATTCCCTTGGGATCAAGTAATGAAAGACTTTAATGAAGCTGGCGACAAGATGAAAAAAGCTTTTAAACAAATAAATTCTGCGTTAGCTCAAATGAATTCTTCAATAGATGGACTGGTGGAAGTTCAGGGTGAAATGATTGATACCGTCAATAAAACTAATCAAGTTATGGATAATATAATTAAAAAACATGCTGAAATAAATCAATCCATTTACTCTTTGACTTATGATGCAAATAAGATGAATGATATTCTAAGTTCATTAAATAATGTATCTACTGATGAACTTAAAAGTATGTTTTTGGCTTCATTTGACACGTCTGATATATTGATAAACGGAAAACCAGCTAATTGGAAACAAGATCACCAAGCTTATGAAGAAATGAACGTAAGAATGGCTTTGGCTGCGGAGTTTATGCCAGTATATGGGCAATTATCAGCCTTTAACGATCTGGTAGAAGGTGGTACGAATAAAAATGCTTCTACTTATGACCTTTTATTGGCTACAATAGGTGTAGTTGGTGGCGGTGTCGGTAGAATTGGTGTCAAAACTACAATAGAGGTTAGTGGAGATGCAATAAAAGAAGTTGACAAGATTGTAGAAACTTATCACAGAAAAAATAATCAGCGATCTCGATTTAGAGATTATACTGGTTATGAGGCTTCTGGAGAAGTTCATCACGGTTTACCAGAGGAATTTCATGATTGGTTTAAGGACCAGAAAGTTGATATAAATGACCCCAAGTATTATTATGATTTACCCAAAGAAATTCATAGGTTAAAAGTAGGGGATGGCATTCATACAAATAACAGTCCTTTAGGTAATAACTGGAATGCAGTATGGAAAGAATTTATCGCTGATAATCCGCATGCTACAAAGGAACAAATTGAAGAACAATTAAAGTATATGACAGATACATGCGATATCACACATTTACAGGCACAACCAAAAAAGAAATAAAAGGAGCTATACTATGAATTTTTATTTATTAAGGGAAAAATCGGGCACAAATGTACTCTTCAAGAATACTGGAGAAGATAAAAATAGAAGGGAATGTGATAAATGTGGTGGGGTGCAATCAATTATAAAAAACCCTTTAAAAGTCCAATTACGAGATGATAAAACTAGTGACTTTTATCAAATGATGGGAAATAATATTATTGGAAGTGGAATTCAAGATACTCTAATAAGACATAATTTTAAAGGGTTCAAATTATCCCCTATAGAAATAAAAAATGAGGAGCGACTATTAGATAAGGAATTATTTAATTTAGCCCGCATTGAAGCTACAGGTAAGGGTGGTTTTCTCCAAGATCATTTAGGAAATAAAATACCGCATTGTGAGACTTGTGGAACATTTTTAAATATTTTGCGTATTTCTGAAGGGTTAAGCGTAGATGAAAAAGAGTGGGACGGTAGTGATATTTTCTACTTTAATAACTGGTACGGTAATTTAATTATTACTGAAGATGTTTACAAGGTTTTAAATGAATCTAACACTCAAAACGTTAGGTTTATTAATTTGAGGGAATTTAGTAATGATTATAGAAGGAGTTTGAAATGAAGAGATTAATTTTTATGTTAAGCCCAATAGTATTAATGGGTCTATTACTAGTGATAACTAAAGTGGATGCAGTAGAAAATGCTGCGTCCCAAGTTAAAGAAATAAATATAGAACAAGAAGAAAAACTAGATTTTTCTGATGGTATAAATAATATAGGGCTTTTTTTAAAAAAGCTTTATAATAATGATAAAACTCTCGTCTTTTCTTATGCGAATAATCCTCAGACTTTATCAATAGAAGATATGGATAATAGATTTAATGAAATAAAAAAACTTTATACATTAGAT
>NZ_JAQZSD010000117.1:0-6175 GCF_028674935.1 Lysinibacillus sp. CNPSo 3705
CTATAAGAGGTTATTTTTTATCAAACTTTAGTATCTATTATTAATCTATTACGGAGGAAAAAATCTTTTTGTTCAAGTGAAAAGTTCAGTCGAATCAAAAATGAATAATAAGTTATTATATTTCTTATTTTAACAAACGCCCCCGTTACTTTAAGGATATTTCTTCACAATCTGCTAATATTACAAAAGATTAGTTTTATGATAGTTAAAAAATATGTTTGCGTTCGGGGATTGTTTTTGTCGCTAAATCTATTTTTCTTTAATATTGCGCTAAGCACCAGTCTTTCGTTTGTTGGTCGGCAAAGGATGCTACTACACTATTTAAATAGATTTGTCGATAATCTTCTTCACTTAGATTAAATTCGTTGTTAACTAAATGGATTTCATTTGCCATAGTAGTATCTGATACTGTTCTGTTATCCGTATTAAATGTCACTTTTATTCCATCTTTATGAAACTTATAAATCGGATGTTCAGAATAATGATGAACAGCTTTCGTTTGGACATTACTTGTTGGACACATTTCAAGCACTACCTGTCTTTCTTTCACAATCTTATAAGCCTCGGCACAATCTTTAATAAATACTCCATGTCCTATTCTTTCAGCACCCAACAGTTCAACTGCCTCTAGTACGTTTTTACCAATTCCCGTTTCACCAGCATGAATAGTGACTCTGTAGCCATATTCTTTCGCTAAAGCGATTGGATCTACGAATTTTTCACAAAAGCCTTCTTCTTCAGATGCACATAGGTCAATTGCCACCACACCTTTTCCAAGGAACTTTTTCCCCTTTTCAACCACCTCAAATGCACTTTCTACAGACATCGTTCTCATGCAAGACAGGATTATATTTCCCTTTATTTCGTAGCAGCTTTCAGCGTCTCTCATCCCCTCTATAACAGCTTGAACAACTTCTTCAACACTAAGACCTTGTAATGTGTGAAGTAACGGGGCAAATCGGACTTCTAAATATTTCACATTTTCTCTTGCTGCATCCTCAAATAGTTCAAACGTAATTCTTCTTAAGTTCTCCTTGGACTGCATGACTAAATTAGGAAGAGAAAATCTTTTTAAATATTCATCAAGGGATTCACATTCTAACGGAGCAATCAGCTCTTTCTGCAGTTCTTCCTTATTAAAAGTGGGTAACTGAATACCTTCCTTCTGTGCAATATCAATAATAGTTTCACCCCTTAGGCTTCCATCCAAATGACAGTGAAGTTCAATTTTGGGTAGTGCTAAAAAGTTCATTGTTGACCTCCTACAATAAATTTTCAGATAAATACAAAAAAATTCCTGATTACAAAGAAAATACAAGTTTTGTACTTTCTTCGTAATCAGGAATTTCGGTTCCTGGTAGAGACCCCCAAACCATATTATTGGAGTTATACGAAAATTTATTGATTCCTTAATGTTTTTTAACATAATAATAAAAAAATAATAGATTGTCAACATAGTCCCTAACACCCATTAATTATTGTAAAAGTATATTCTATATTTACATTTCGGAGTAGCTTATGCCAACAACAGAACTAGCTTTATTAGCAAGACCAATTTGATGATTGCCGAGTTTGTCTACAATAGAAGCATAAAAAAGTGACCCTTCTAAAAATTAATAATTATGTGCTATTCCATGTTACCAATATCAGGTTTGGTATTTTTGTTTTGATTTTCAATTTGACTAGCTATTTTTTTTTTGGGGTTATAGTCATGGTTCCAGTCATCACACATAAGATCTATAATATTTTGTAATTTCGATTGCAAAACTATTTCTTTTTTGGTAACAGAATCTAGTGTTTTACGGACACTATCATTAATCCTTAATAAATCAGTTATTGAAGCTGGGTGTCTTAAACCTGGGATTAAACCTAAAGCATATTGAATCTTTTCCCCTTCAGCGTTAATAATATGACTTAATCCCAACTCTTCAAAAGCAATAGATGAAAGTAATAAATTTAATGCCTCGTTCTTGGAAATAGTAATTGAAGCTGTGATATTCGGTATATTAGGAAAACTCATAAAAAACCCCTTTCATTAGCTAATTTTTAATTTACATGGTTATTGTATGATGTATATTTCGATTTATGTCATATAAATTGTCAAATCAAGTCGAACAGTTCAGAATCCTTAATAGCATATGGAGATGGAATTCTTTTTGGGTCCCTTATTGAAATTAGCATTTAATATGCTCCTCATAAGGTAGAGTGGTGAAATCTAAGGGGTAATTATATGGCTAGAAGTAATTATAAATATGAACAGTTTTCTCGATTAAGGGTGTACAAAATCACTCGTATTCCGAGGTTAAATAATGCTTTAAGCGGTATGAAACACCAACCATTGTGACAATGCATACATGATGTGAAATACGACCTTAGCGCCTTCGCTAGAAAACGTAGGAATCTCTTCCTCGTGGTTCATAACATACAAAGAAGATAAACGAATCATCTTCTGGAAAGTTATTGCCTTTTGCTACTGGAGGGATAATCCTTCTAAGAGTTTGGTAGCACATTAAGAAGCACCCCCTTTTTGATACGCCTATCATTCCGGAAGTGCTTGATTATTTATATGTGTTATTTGATTATGTGCATACATTGCAATTTAACTAAATAAAATAAATAGGAATTAATCGTTTTGATTTTTAAATGAATCTAATTTCACTTCTTTAAGTAATTAGTCACCTGTTAAAAGATCCACGATGTTTTGCAATTTTGATTGCAAAACAAGTTCTTTTCGCGTAACAGAATCTAATGTTTTACGCACACTATCATTAATACTTAATAAATCAGGGATTGAAGCTGCTTGGGTTAAACCCGGGATCAATCCTAAAGCATATTGAATTTTTTCTCCCTCTGCATTAATAATGTGGCTTAATCCCAACTCTTCAAAAGCAATTGATGAAAGTAATAAGTTTAAAACTTCGTCCCTAGTAATAGTAATTGAAGCTGTAATATTCGGTATGTTAGGAAAACTCATGAAAAACCCCTTCCTTTACAAATTTTTGATTACACGTTTATTGTATGATGAGTATTTATATTTGTGTCATGATTGTCAAATCAAGTCGACTCATCGATACCTTAGGCATATTGTAGTCGACAATATTTCTGGGTCCTTGATTTTTCACAAGAAATGCTATGTAAGCAGCATCGTAAAAGCGCTTTACAAAGGCGTTTGAAATTGGAGCAACTATCACACATTCAGCCTTTGGACTCAATTATGCCAAGGCATAATTAGGTTAAGAATAAAGCTTGGACAATAAGAATATATTGATTTGCGTAATTATTTTTAAATCGATGAAGAAAAAATTGGAAACATTTGAGGTGATTTAAATTGTCGATGCCCAACATACCTGATATCAAGCCAGATATAAATCTTAGTAAAAAAGATATTGCAAATTTATTACTTTCATCAATTGCGATGGAAGAATTAGGTTTAGCTGAGATTATTAAAGCACAAGGAAGAAAACTAGAGAAGATAACTAAAGAAACGTGTGATATTAATGTTTTGTTAGAAGCTAATAGTAATGTAAATCAGTTATTAAAAACAATTGTTAAAAAAGAAATGCTCCTATTAATGAAATTAGAAAGTGTTGTTGACTTTACTGAGACACATGAAATAAAATGCAAAAAACATTGTAAGCATGAAAAAGAGTGTGAATGTGAATATGAGTGTGAGTGTGAATATGATGATTATGATTGCAAATAACACGGTCGATTAATGGTAAAGTAACGATGGTGTAAACTATTGTTCCCTAAATTCAGTTGGGCATCTAAAGGTAATTATCGGTAATAACACGAAGAAAAATGGAGAAAAATTGTTAAGCCCATTATAACTTAGACTTACGATAGGTGGTATATGCTAATCTGATTATAGACTTCGGGACACCTCCATGGCATAAGAATCGTTCCTTGCGTTCAGTGAGAAGTTTCTACCAGTTGTATGCAGATTCAGTTGGCGTAATCTCTTTGTTAGCCCATCCTTTGAGACATTTTTACGAAGGTAACTGCGATATAAACTGCTTCTTTGGACACCTTTTCACGACGTACTGGAATATACATCGCGTCTAAATAAACGCAGGGGCTATTTTCTGCATTTATTTAGACGTTTGTTAGATTATCATGTTAGAAATTACCATATCGGTGTAATGAAGGCTCTATATTTTTTATTTAAACCAGTCCTATATCGGCATCTTCTTTGGAAGTGCGGAATGACTGTTGACGTGTCGTTCAATGCATTAGATGATAAATAATAATGCTAGGGGTTATAATAATCTTCGTTTGCGATATTGTCTTCTAGGCTAATGTACTAACCAATCTGCATAATTGTCAATGAAGCGCCAAGCGTACCGTTACTAGCCGTCGTAGTATTTGTGTTATCATCATTGAACATCTGTAGAACGTTAACACCAGGTCCAGTATTCAAAATGTATGCTCCTGAGAGTTGTGTATCGATCCCAACAGCGCCTCCGTTGCCAACATGACTCCCAAAAAGAGGAACCCCGTTTAGACGAAGCGCAAATCCGACACCGCCAGTTGGCGTCTCAACCCCTTCCAAATAGCTATTGATCCAATAGACGCTGTTCGGACTTAGATGGATATCTGGTGATCCAGGTGTATGTGTAATACCGATTCCATTGCTATTTATAGTTGAATCAAACATATAAGACGACCCTGGTATAACTACTTGCTGAATGAAGCTTCCTACCTTGATGTTGTTGGCTGTAAACGTACCGCCTGTAGCTCCAGTGGCTCCTGTTAGCCCTGTAGCCCCAGTGACACCTGTAGCTCCAGTTGGCCCTGCACCTGTTGCACCTGTTGCGCCTGTTGCACCTGTTGCGCCTGTTGTACCTGTTGTACCTGTTGTACCTGTTGCGCCTGTTGCACCTGTTGTACCTGTTGCACCTCCCACAGAAGGAACAGCTAATATATTTTCCAGTTTAGATTGAAGGAGTAGCTCCTTCTTAATTAATCCTTGCATAGTAGTTTGAACACTTGCATTAACTTCCAGCAACTCATTAAGGGTCGCCGGAACCGATAGTCCTGGCAATGTACCGACTGCGTATTGGATTTTTTCCGCTTCTGCATTAATGATGTGTCCTAGCCCTAACTCTTCAATCGCTATAGAAGCTAATAAGAGGTTTAAGGCGTCATCTCTAGTAATCGTGATGCTAGGGGTTATATTAGGAATATTCGCTTGCGACATTGTCTTCATCCTTTCTTAATTTGTCGATTTAATAGAAGGTCTCCCTCCTTTAAGTCGTATAATGCAGGATATGATTTTTTTTCATTAGCGGTATGAGCTTTCAACCCGTTAAGAAGCTTTTTTTACAAATACATACCAAAGAATGAATCTCACTAGAGTTGGAAGAAAAGAGCTCGGAATCACCCTTGGACTTTGACTCGCGTTTCCTATATTCCGATATAGTACATCCCGAACTGAACATGAAGTATGTTATCAGATATCTAAGTTATGTTTACAAAATGAAAGTGAGACATTTAAGCTACACAAATAAAGTGAATATATATAAAACAGGACCAGAACTCACTTCAATAAGGAGTACTGGTCCGTTTGTGTTCATCAAATATATGGGAAGAAACGTTTTTATAGCGTATGACTAGTACAGTAGAAAATAATATTATATAAGGAAGCTTCTAGAGTAATTTTTTGAAAATAGGTTCTTTCCATAAGTTCTGCTCCATCTAGTCGTACCTAACGCTTTACCAACGAATATTATAATAAGTCATGTTTTTTCGCTAATAATTTATAACCTAATTAATGACATTTATTTTGAATTCTTCACTGTATTTCGCCATAAAAAAACACCCTTAAAGTAGAATTTTGACTTCTAACTTTAGGAGTGCAAGACCTTTTATGTCTTTTACAAGGTAGTATAATAATAGCCGGGAGGTATTTGATACCTGATCGTACAAACACGTAGCCGATTCTCGTAAGATTTTCATAACCGCTAATTCCTCTATATCCCATAGCGAAAAGCCCATACCCCCATATTTAATCGTGAAACTTGATAAATTAAGTATCATCTTTACGATTCCATACTTTTTTATTATCTATCCAAATATTTTCCCTACTATTTCTTTTTGGGCTACTAATATTTTCACTTGTAGTATTATTTTGAGAAGATACATTTTTATTTCTTGAGCTAATAATGCTTTCATC
>NZ_JAQZSD010000118.1:0-6015 GCF_028674935.1 Lysinibacillus sp. CNPSo 3705
CATCATAAGCATTATCATCAAACAAATCATTTAGCAATCCTTCAATCAAATGATTGTTTAAATTCGATAAAAGCCAATTCTTTTTAAAATCACTTGAAAAAATAGCCTTTGTTAATTTCTTAGCAATTTCATCAACGTCATCGCCTAAGAAATCATTACTATATTCAAATAAATCATTAATAATATTTATAATATCCTGTTGTTGTGACATTACTGTTTTTTTATTTATAGACTGGATAATATCTACAACTAGTGAGAATATTTTTAGTCTTTTTTCTCCATTTAATAATGAATATAGGAATTGCATTATATTCGCTATAAATTTATTTTCAATAGAAACCATTTTTTCATTAGATTTGTTTAAATCACTACAATTTACTTTTACTTTATCCTCTATGTGATAGAATCGTAAATCAGTTTCTTTCATAAAAAAGGTAAAACTTCTTATTATTAATTTTTCATTAAATGGTGCTTCCACTTCGTTAATTGTTTTAAAAAAGAGCTTTAGTACATCTAATGAAATTTTCTGTACATCATAAATTTCATCAAATAAAAATGCGAATAAATCCCTTTTTGAATAATTTAAATAAATGTCTATAAATATTTGTTGAATTTGTTTATCAAATAAGCCTAATTTATCTATTGATACAAAATACATAGCAATAATATCTGCATAATACTTATATATTGCGCTTGATTTTTCACCATTATCTTTATTTTCTATAAGATAAGCAAACATATTTTCAATCTCAAACAATTGAGCATACTTTATTAATAATGTGTATTCTTCAATTCGATAACAAAGTTTAATTGCATGTTGAATAATCCCCGATTCAAAAATATCTTTAGTTTCATAACTTTCTATTTGTTGTTGTACATACTGTAAAATAGGTTTTAGCAAATTATTTTCATAAAATTCCCCTTCAAATTCCGCTATTGGAAATAACATTTCCCTAAGTTCAACAACACTTGTTGGTTCTTTCGGTGAATCAATAAATAATCTCCAATTCAATTCTTGATATTTTATGGTCATATAACTTCCTCCGCATTTACAAAAAATAAATACATCCTCTTTTATCGGGTAATGTTAAAATAAATTGCTTCAAATAAGTAAATCGCTTTTAAAGAAGTAATATTCCTCCACTTCTCCAACTTCCCTAATCTAGCTCTTTCACTTCTATTCTCTTAATCAAACGATTTGGTAGGTTACGGAAAATATCTAGATAAGTAAGATTAGACTCCTCTAAGTTTCTTTTTAAAATTGAAACATACGTAGCGCTATCAGATGTAATATAAGAATCATATAATACAGCTCGAGCTTTCCTTGCTAATATTTCTATCTCATTAGGAATCCAAATATGCATAACATCTCCTGGGCTAGCAGCTGGGTTGGCTGGTACTTCAGGTCCAATTATCATTAGCTTATTATCACGTGTAGAATCGGGAAATTCCTCACTATACCAAGCTTTATGATTATGAGACTGACCTACATCTTTTTTAGAATATTGTGATGTATCCCCCTTATCTTCCTTACTTTCCAGAAGGATATCATATTCTGTCGATGCCCAAAAAACATCTGGCCCACGACCTATTCCTGACATTTGATCAGGTCTACTAGCTTCAAAACCTAAATATTTCCCTAGCCAATATAATGCTTCTTCGTATTGATTAGAAGAACTCTTTTCTGAAAAAAGTGATGAGATTCGGCCATCCATTTCACTAAATGATCCATAATTAAAATCTCCTCTTTCACTTAAAACTTTAGCAATTCTTTCAGCTTGTGACTCACCTATATTGATAACAGGTAAGGAAGGAGTAGGTTGTTGAGATTGATTTATTCTTCCGAGGATACGATATGCACCACCAGATCTATTAAAATAGCGCTCTGCAGCAGAATAGTTACCACTTAAATGATATGCATAGCCGATCCAGTGAGAATGCCATGCTGCTTGTGCTTTATCAAGTTGAAAAAGTTCCTCAAGGGTTCTTTCTAACGACCGAGCTGCTTTACTATATTCTCTATCCCATAAGTGCTTAAGAAATTCCCTCTCTGCAAAGGCTACTTCAATTTGAAAGACATCCTCCTCGCCCCTTTCACCTTCATTATCTGAAGTCACAGAGAATGGCTGGACTCGTGTCTTATGTAAAGAAGTCCACCCCTCATTACGGGGCACGGACAAAACAGTTGAAATCAAGCTATCAAGGTCCTGAGCCGATTTAAGATCTTTTGTAAGTTCCTCACCTAATTCAATTTGAGCTTTTGTAAAAGGTGATATTGAATTTCGGTTAGTTTTTCTAGTAATCCAGTCGGCCATATCATCACCTAACATAAATACTACACCATAGTCATCAGTTCCTCGTGAAATTCTTCCCATTGATTGTATTACCCTTGAGGCTACAGTGCCTTGTAAAAATTTGTTATCTCCTAAATTACTCCACAAAAACTTTTCCATTAGACCTGTTCCAGATGGGAGACCATCAATTACTAGTAATCTGCAAGTATCTCCTGGGAAATCCATACCTTCAAAACGTGCAGGAGCAACTAACATGCCTACAGAAGCTGCTTTGAATTTCTCTATCTTCTCTGTGAAGTCCAAAGAATCAAACTTCATTTCATGTTGTCTCCATTTACGTGCATGAGATTCACTTTTCGGTATTACAAGTATTTTATTTTTGCGACTTAGTTGAATGATATAATCAAAGATTTCCTTTTTTATCTCGGGATTCATATATGGTGCTATGACTAATCTTTCAGACTCTCCGGCGCTAGTTTTTGGATCAACATGGGATTTCGGTAGGAATCCGAATGTACGAACAAACTCAGGTTTATTTTGAACTGTTGCAGACAAGAAGATTTTTCTAGTATTGTCACTCATAAAGTTAAGTTCATGTACTGGTGGAAGAAATGGGGATAATTCTATGTAATCATTTGTAATAAATGCTGAACATAAATCCAAATTATTTCTTAAATGTTCCCAAGCAAACATAGTACTTACTTTATCAGTAACTCCTTCGTTAGTTAAAGTCTCAATAACCTTTTCTACAGAATTATTCCATATAAACATAGGTATAAAAATAACTGAAGGATCGTTTTTAAACGTAACAACCTGATCAAATTCCTGTGTACGGAAAGTCTGTTCGAAGTATGGTCGCACTTGCCCAACTAATGTCGCGTATGTATGAGGAAATTCATCTTGTGTAATTCGTAATGTAAAGTTATCCCGAACAATATGAGAAGCAACATGAGAATCATCAAAAATAATACCTTTGATATCATCTCGGAATCGACGGTTTTTCCCATTAAACAAAGTTTGGTAATTTGTTAAACATTGAACTTCTCCAAGATTAAATTCTCGTTCGTTTTTCATTTCTCTATTAAAATAAGTAGCTACCGTTAAACCCAGCTTTTCAGCTGCTTCTCTCGTTTGTACTATTAGCTGATTAGAACCACATAAATAAAAGACACGTCCTTGTAACTCGTTAGCCATAGACTGACCTGTTAAAAGCCCAATAACCGTTTTACCTCCACCTGTGTTTAGGTTTACAGCTACATTCTTTTCCTCTCTTTTATCAAATAATTCCTCGAGTGCGAGGTACTGTCCTCGCCATAAATCATTTACTTTTCCTTTAGGAAGACTATCGTAAAGCTTAATAGGATGTACTTCCCCAGGATTTGATGACTGATTTAAAAATTTACTGAAATCAAAACTCATTTTGCACCCCACAAATTATAATATTTAAAATGCTAACTTAATATTTTTACTCTATTTACAATATACTACATTTATTCCATTTAAACATTTAGGGATCTAGAATTTATTATTGGTTAATTAATATAAGATTAAAAAGCTGTTATTGCACAATCTAATCATATCATGATATGATTAGATAAATTCCAACGAAAAGGTAGGTAGTTATATGACACAGGAAGAATTACAAGACTATAAACATGCTTTACTATCACAACAAAGCATCGATTTTAACAATTTAGTGCCTCGCATGTTATCAGAAGATGCCGGAGTATATGCTATTTTTAAAAAAGTAAATGAAGGTATTGATGAATGCTATTATATTGGTCGAACAACTAATCAGCGAAGACGAATTTACACTAACCATTTACAAGGAAATGCTAGTACTGCTCGGTTAAAAAAATATTTAGTAGAAGATCCAAATAGTCCTGTTGTAGATATGGCTGATGCAAAAAATTGGTTAATAAATAACGCTTATTTTAAATTTATCCCTATAGATAATTCTAGAATGCGTACTCTAGTTGAGTGTGGTCTAACTGCCTTATTCGCACCACATTATATAGACATTAAATGAAGTTTTTACTGGATTATTTTCTTAAGGAACCATTGCTTTTTTACAATGGTTCCTTAATTTCTAAATACAGTTTTTTATGTCCTCAGCTAACATCTTTGTACCAGCAACGCCCTTTACAAATTTTAAATCACCACTGGCAGACCAATCTATCTCTCCTAGGTTTAATAACTTATTAGCAATTTTTACTGAGTCTGGTTGTTGTGATTTAATCAAATAATTTTCATTAATTAACATATTTCCAACAATAGCTAGTGCATTTAAACAAGTAATATGGGTTAACCGATAGTTCTTATAATCATCCCATTCTTCCGGTAATAGCTCTTTAATTACGTTAAAATAAAACATTGTAATATTTAATATCTTTTCTTTCGGTAACTTAGCTAAATCAGATTTCTTCGTAAGTAGATTTACTAAATGATATAGATTTTGCAAAGTAATATGTTTTCCCCTTGTACGCTTTCCAATTAAAGTACCTTTACTAAAAAAAGGGCTTTCAGGTTTTAAAATTAAATTTGTAGCTACCCAACTCAGTTTGTCATTATTCCGATTTAAGTATCTGCTTAACGATGTGCCAATACCTTTAGCTTTTGTATTTATAACATCAAATAATTTAATTTCCTCATCTTCATCTAAATAATGAAATGCTAAAAAAGGCACATTCAAAGTACTATCTGTTTCCTCAATATATTCCTTAATTCCGCATAAACGATGTTGTCCATCCATAAGTGTTGCTTTTTGATGGCATACTAAACGGCCATAACTTGGACGATAACGATCATATGCGTGAAATTCCCAATTACCTGCTGCATTTAATAAAATCGGTGTGTATAAGGAATCCTCACCTTGGGATAAATATTCAGCAAAATCTTTACAACGCTTTTTGTTAATAGGGCGTTGATAACCTTTTCCTGATGGATCATTAAAAAGCTTTGAATATGAAAAATTCACAGCAACTTGTGACGAAACAGATCCTTGATAAATGACACGCCCCCTCATCTTTGATTGGACTACATTTTCAATAACTATATTTGTACTTAAATGACTATTCATTTATCGTTCCACTCCTTAAAATTAACATCAAAGTACATAATAGTACTTATAAGTACTAAAAACAATTAAAATGTACCTATATGAAACTTCATGCGAATTTGTACCTCACATAGTCTTTAAGTGAGGTGATTAAATGGACCAGTTAGTAAATATTGTTGGGACAAATATTAGGGAAATCAGAAAACAAAAAAAAATGACACAAGAGGAACTAGCTGAGAAATGTGGTTTACAAACATCATATTTAGCTGGGGTAGAGCGCGGAGATAGAAATATTACTTTAAGTACATTAGAAAAAATAACAACTGGTCTAGAAATCAACGCTATAGATCTCTTTGAATTAAAATTACCTTTAAAAATATTACCTGTTGAAACTGAGCAGTTAATAAATTTGTTTGCCGGTCAATTGAAAAAGAAGTCTGAAAAGGAAATTCGATTAATAATCAAATTAGCCAGCGAGATTTTTGAAACTTACAATAATAAAAATTAAGATAATCAATAATCATAATTATACTCATTTTAATATAATGCTTTAACTGAATTTAGTGCTTGCTTTTTATACTTAGAAATATCATCAATGCAGTATTTTCCTTATCCTTTTTTAAGTATGATATTATAAAAAAGTTGTATAGAATCTATAAGGAG
>NZ_JAQZSD010000119.1:0-5442 GCF_028674935.1 Lysinibacillus sp. CNPSo 3705
CTCAGCTTCAATGTCTTTCAGTATACGTGGATAACTGAAACGTCCATCCTTTAATAAGCGAGCGATGACTAGTGCATCTTTTTTATCGTGCTTTGTCGGAAAGTTATCATCTAGTTCCTTCGAACGTCTTACGTGCAATGGATTCACCATGACAAGTGGGATTCCGTATTGATCTAAGAAATAGGCTAAGTTCATCCAGTAGTGGCCTGTAGGCTCAATCCCTATTATTACTTCAGTTTTTTTAGCTTCCTTCATCGTTTGAAGAATCTTTTCATACAAGTTTTCGAAGCCTTTTTTCGATTGATGTACCGCAAAAGCTTTTTCTATTACTCGCCCACGTTCATCGACAAAGCATGCGTAATGAATACGCTTGGCAATATCCATGCCGACAACGAGTGTATTTTCAGTAACTTGATTAATTTTATTATTCCATTTAAAATGCATAAAGGAGTCCTCCTTGTTTGATGATGGGTCAATGCTCGTTGACACTCATGCATCATACTAGAGGGCTCCTTTTCTTTCAAGACCTCGAACATCCTTCAAACAGGAATGCTGCCCCGTTAATTCAATAGTATTATTTTTAAATTGTTTTTTCACTTCTAAGCTATCTAAATAATTCATTTTTATCTGTTGGCATTCGTTTGGGTACATCTGGGTTAATAGCTTTCTGTCACACTCCATCAGATTCGCTATCTCACTTAATGAATAGGATCTCTTTTCCACGATTATCAATTTGAGAAAGTTTCGAATCTTTTTATGATCCTTTTTAACTCTTCCAGAGGAGATTTTTCTATCAGAACAATCATTATTTTTTAAAGTTATTATAGATTTCTCCATATTAAAGAAATCAGTTAGACTAAGCTGTGATTTTATGGTAATTTTTATCAATGCATTTAATGGAGGTAGATTAGTACCTTCCTTCCAGCCCCATAAAGTCGACTTGGGGTATCCGAAAAAAACAGCGGCCTTTGTTAAAAAACCTTCAAAATTTTTTTCTAAATAAAAGGATATTGAGCGTGAAACACAATCATTTCCAAACGACAAGTTGATAAATGTAGAGAAAAAAGTTCTCATTGAATCATTGTCCTCGCCATCATTAATAATCATAATTTGGCTTTCTTTAAAGTTCCCTAGCCAATAAAAACATTTTGAGCAGTATCCAGGTACACTCTTTCTTTCTAGTATATACATGCTAGACTTACAGAATGGACAAACACTCTCTAGAGTACTGTCGTGAATAATGCATTTAAGAAACGGTTGAAGAGTCCAACTTAGTCTTTCATAAACAATCTGTTTACTTTCTAAATCAGCTTGGAAACAGGATGGACACCAATGCCTACTACTTTTTAGTAACCCTCTAAACGGAACTAATTCCCTGCAATTAACAAACGTAGTTTTTTCAATATCCCTTCTCTGTGTTAAGAATGCGATTAGTTCAATAAAATTATCTGCAATGTTCCCATGACCATTAATTGCAGATGATGATTTATAAAAACCATTTCCACCTTTAATGTATTTTTTGTCTATTTTAGGTGCAATCAAATGAGTCATAATATCACCAACCGTCACGCAGTGGGCGTCTGCTAATCTAGAGATATAACTGCTAAGAGACTCTACATTAATTGTTCCAATTCCGATTGGTTCAATCGAATATAAACAACTTCTTTCCAATTACAATCCATCCCCATTTCATATTGTTTATTAGTACAGTGAATAAACTATAAACATAGAATTGACTAGAATCCTTTCTTTTATGCCATGCTGTTCATAAATTATATATATCAGTCCACACTTAAACCTTTAACTACTATTCTATTTATAAAAAAAGCAGCTCAATCAGTAGGAGTAATTCAGACTGACGACAGAGTGCCTTATCATTTGTTTTGCAGGGACAACAAAGATAGATAATAGAAGATTGATTTCTGTTATCGTAGGGAATTGCAGATTCAAGGAATTGATGGATTAAAAACAGGATTTACAGATGCAGCAAGTTACAACTGAAGAGGATACCGAGCGTTTTATAGAAACAAAAAAATACGATGGTTTTATATTTTTTAATTTAAAGAGCCATACTTACTAAGAACCTAGTGTAAGTATGTCCTTTTACTTTAGATGTTTGAGGAGGTATTAGTTAAAGAGACTTAAAGTGTAGAAACTGATATGTTATTATTTATCAGTACTTGAAACTTGAAAATCTTTTTTTGAAAGTGGTGAATTGAATGAGTAGTACTATAATGATTGTAGAAGATGATATTAAGATGGCAGAACTTCTTGCATCACATATTAAGAGATATGGATATGAAAGTATTGTTATAGAAGAATTTGATAATATTTTGGACGATTTCAATAAAACCAAACCTGATTTAGTTTTATTAGATGTTAATTTACCTAGTTTCAATGGTTACTATTGGTGCCGTCAAATCCGCACGGTTTCTACTTGTCCAATCATTTTTATATCGGCAAGAAATGGAGAAATGGATCAAGTAATGGCCTTAGAGAACGGTGCAGATGACTACATTACAAAACCTTTTTATTATGAAGTGGTGATGTCAAAAATTCGTAGCCAATTAAGGAGAGTATATGGTGAATATGCACCTAAACTTAATGAACGAGTTGTAGAAAGATCTGGATTGACACTTTTCCCTGAAAGAATGGAGCTCAGTTTTGGAGAAAAGGTTGTTAACCTTACTAAAAAAGAGACAGTGTTATTAGAGATGTTATTAACTAAATCCCCCCTCCTCGTTAAACGTGAAGCGCTTTTTGAACAGCTTTGGGATACGCATGCTTATGTAGACGAAAATACGCTAAGTGTATATATTGGTCGGGTCAGAAAAAAAATACAATCCCTGGGTATTAATGATGGAATCGAAACCATTCGAGGTGCTGGATACCGTTTAATTATTACTTGGAAAAAGGATATTGATTAGTAATGAAATTATTTTTAAAAGAGCATATACCGCTTATTGGTTTAACAATTATTCAACTATCCATTATCCTACTAGTTTATTGGCTTGAAGGTTTTTCTAGTATTTGGGTTATGTTTTATGTTATATTCCTTTGCGTTTGTGTATTTGTTGGCTACCTTGTTTATCGGTACTTTAGCCATCGTTCATTTTATTCGATTTTATCTAATCCACCAGAAACGATGAATGAGATACAAAAGAATGAAGATTTAACGGCTCTAACAGAAGCACTAGAAAATTTGTTAGAAGCACAATACCGAAATTATCAAAATCAATTAAGAAAATGGGAAAAGAAACAACAGAATCAACTAACTTTTATGAATCAATGGGTTCATCAAATGAAAACACCCCTTTCTGTCATTGAATTAATAGCTCAGGATGCAGACGATGAAAGACTGGATAGTATTGCAGAAGAAACAGATCGGTTAAAAAATGGGTTAGAAATGGCGTTATACGTTGCACGCTTAGAAACCTTTGAACAAGATTTCATAGTAGAAAGAGTGTCATTGTTGGCAGTAATTGAATCAGTTATCGATGAAAATAAACGCTATTTTATCCGTAATAATGTTTTTCCAGAAGTAAAAGTTAATATAGATTTGAAAGTTGAAACAGATAAAAAGTGGCTTAGATTTATACTCAATCAAATTTTTTCAAATGCAATTAAATATTCGGCAGGAAGTAAAGAGAATATTAAAATCACAGCTTTTAGCAGAAAACGTGAGGTTATTTTAGAAGTAAAAGATTCAGGAGTAGGTATTGTAGCTTCTGATCTACCAAGAGTATTTCAACCATTTTATACTGGAGAAAACGGACGGAAATTTAAAGAATCGACAGGAATGGGATTATATCTTACACATGAAGTATGTAAAAAATTAAATCATAACATCACATTAGAATCTGAAGTTGGGAAAGGAACGACTGTTCAAATTGTTTTTCCTTCTCGTTATGGCCGATAAATGGATATCATTTATCGGCTTTTTATTCTTACAAGGTTGTTAGATAAATGTTAGGGAATGTGCTACTAGCCAACATCGAAATTGATTATACTGCTAAATATAAGAATGAAAGAAAGGTAGGAATTTATGGAATTAATAAATATATGTGACTTAGATAAAATATATAAAGGCAAAGTGCCATACACAGCCCTATCCAATATTAACTTAAAGGTAAACAAAGGTGAGTTTGTAGGTATTATGGGACCTTCAGGAAGTGGAAAAACAACTTTATTAAATACAATTTCCACTATTGATACCCCCTCTTCAGGGAAAGTTATTTTAAGTGGAAAAGAGCCTCATCAATTATCAAAAGAAAAACTTGCTTTATTTAGAAGAAGAGAACTAGGATTTGTTCATCAATCGTTTAACCTATTATCCACATTAACAGTAAAAGAAAATATTATTTTACCGCTTACACTAGATGGAGCACATCCTCAAGATATGAATAATAAGGTATTAGCTATAGCTAAAAAACTAGATATTTCAAATATCTTAAATAAATATATTTATGAAATTTCTGGTGGTCAAGCACAACGGACAGCTATTGCTCGCGCAATAATCCATAGTCCAAAGTTAATACTAGCCGATGAGCCTACAGGGAACTTAGATTCAAAAGCTGCAGAAGAAGTAATGGATGAACTTTCGAAAATTAACAATGAGTTAGGTACAACGATAATGCTAGTGACACATGATGCAAAAGCAGCAAGTTATTGTGATCGTATTATCTTTATTAAAGATGGGAGATTTTATAATGAAATTTACTTTGGAGATAATCGTAAAGTATTCTATCAAAAGATTCTAGATGTTTTATCTTTGTTGGGAGGGTGAAAAGTGACTTTTCTACAATTTGCGATTAATAATGTAACTCGAAATAAACGAATATATATTGCTCACTTTCTAAGTAGTTTATTTTCAGTTATGTTTTTTTTCATTTATGCTTTCTTAATATTCCACCCTGCTCTACAAGGTGAGTTGACCACTACAAGTATTACATTAAATATGTTAGGAGATATAGGTTTACAGACATCTCAATATATAATATTTATATTTTCATTTTTCTTTCTATTATACTCAATGGGTACATTTCTAAAAAAAAGAAACAAGGAATTCGGACTTCTTCTTCTTCTTGGAATGTCTCCAAAGCAAATGAATAAGCTAATATTTATTGAAAATATGCTCATTGGCATGACTGCTATTGTTTTTGGAATCTTTATGGGCCTAATTTTATCCAAACTAGTTTTAATAATAGTGGCATACATTTTAGGGATTTATAAAGGATTAGTATTTTATTTACCTATAAAAGCGATTTTGCTGACTATTTCTGCATTCTTACTATTATTTTTGTCTATTTCAGTTCTAACAACTAAAATTGTAAGAATAGAACAGCCCATTGAACTTTTAAGATCTGATAAGAAACCAAAAGTACAGCCAAAATCATCTAAAACTTTATCTTTTCTTTCAATAACATTAATATTACTTGGATA
>NZ_JAQZSD010000120.1:0-5356 GCF_028674935.1 Lysinibacillus sp. CNPSo 3705
CTGCTATTTATTATAACAATTGATTAATTAAAAGAAAACAATTAATTTACAGAAGTGTTTTTAGCTATTTTAATTCATGAAAATATTTGAGCTACTCTATTTTCTGACTGTCGTGACACTTCGCTTTTAATCTGCAACAGGATCAATCAGAGTAGCTCTTCGTTACAATCAATTAAAAAAGTAAAATATACACGAAAAACTATTAATAGATTCAACTAACATGGCTGTTAATTTATCATTTTACAATACAATTATTTCATGATAGTTTTCTAGTTTCATTTTATCCTCAATCGTTTAAACCTTAAATTTCCTCTCAAGTGAAAGAACATTTCTAACGTTGCACTTTCTTACCGAATACATCTGCTAAAGAAGTTAAATAACCGAAAGAGCCATTTGTAATTGAACAATTTCCTCAAATGTTGTTGCGGGACCAAAAGATACTCTAAAAAATTGACGTGCCGCTTCCATAGAGTAGCCCATTGATAAAATCGCCTTCGTACCAGATTCACCATGACTATCACAGGCACTT
This sequence comes from Lysinibacillus sp. CNPSo 3705, assembly GCF_028674935.1. Classification (NCBI taxonomy): domain Bacteria; kingdom Bacillati; phylum Bacillota; class Bacilli; order Caryophanales; family Bacillaceae; genus Lysinibacillus; species Lysinibacillus sp. CNPSo 3705. Next base: position 530 of record NZ_JAQZSD010000120.1, read on the forward strand.
CCAGTGGAAATACATATCCCCGCTTCATTTAATTTTAACAAAACGTATTGTCCCTCTACTCTTTTCATTAGTACACCACAAATATTAGGCAATTGCTCCCTACTCTCAATTATTTGACACGTTTCTTGTAATGTTTCCTTAAAACTTTGACGTAATGCTTCATAGTGCTTCCGCTCATATTGATAATCTTCAATCGCCGTAGCAAAAGCGACAATAGCTGGCGTATTTAATGTCCCTCCCCTTAACCCACGTTCATGCGTGACACCTGGTGCTAATGCAGGAACACGGAGCTTAGGATTAATATATATAGCTCCACATCCTTTTGGCCCACCTATTTTATGAGCTGATATTGTAATAGCATCTACTTTCTGCTTTAACGGAAGTTTACAAAAGGACTGTACACAATCAACATGCAAGAGAACGTTTGATTGTTTGGCAATCTCGGCTATTTCTTCAATAGGTTGAATAGAGCCTATCTCTGAATTTACATGTTGGATAGTGATTAAAGCCGTATCTTCTTGTATGGCTTCTCGTAGTTGCTCTACATGAATACAACCATCTTGCTGTAAAGGTAACTTCGTGATTATAAACCCCATTTTTTCAAGCGTATTTAAAGCCGCATGCACGGAAGTGTGTTCAGCTTGTGATGAAATAATGTGCTTCCCTTTGTTTGACGCTAAAGCTAATGACAAAATCGAAATTAAATTGCCCTCCGTTCCGCTGCCAGTAAAAATGACACCGTCACTATTTACTCCAAGAGATTTTGCTACGACAGCTCTTGCCTGCTCAACAAAATAATGTGCTTGGCCCCCTAGATCATGTAGGCTTGCACTATTCCCATAATACTGCTTTGCTACCTCACAATATGCTTTAAGAGCTTTTGGAGTCATTGGAGAGGTTGCAGCGTAATCCAAATAAATCATTTTATTCTTCCCTTCTAGTTCATCAAGTCTTGTTTTCTCTTTTATTTTATGTAAAGATATGTGTCAAGACAACTGTAAAGAAGGTATAGGTATGGATGTAATGACAGATGTACTTATTATTGGTAGCGGCGTTGCTGCACTTCAAACTGCTCGACTACTCGAAAGACATTTTCAAGTTCAGATAGTTACAAAATGTTCAGTTAAAATGAGTAGTTCTTATCGTGCTCAAGGCGGCATTGCTGCCGTTACAAGTCAAGAAGATCATCCAAAGTTTCACATTGCTGATACGTTGAATGCTGGAGAATATCATCATGAAAGAAGGAATGTTGAAATATTAATAGAAGACGGTACAGAAATTATGAGTGATTTATTAAAAGAGGGCTTTCCAGTTGATCGACAAATTGATGGGTCTCCCGCTCTAGGCTTAGAGGGGGCACATAGTCATCACCGTATTTTACATGCAGGTGGTGATCGTACTGGCCAAGTAATAATCGATTATTTACTCAGACAACTTTCATCTAATAGCGTTGTGAATTGCTATGAAATGGCTTACGAGCTTTTATTGAATACAGATGGTGCTTGTGTTGGTGTTCTGACAAAAGGTGCAGAGGGAACGAAGCGCTACCTTGCTCACCACGTCATTCTAGCGACAGGAGGTGCGGGCGCTTTATATTCTTGTACGTCTAACTTTGCTACGAATACTGGAGATGGTATCGCTTTAGCATATCGTGCTGGAGCTGCTATCAGTGATATGGAATTTATGCAATTTCATCCGAGCTTACTTTGGTGTGGAGGGCAGGCCAAAGGATTAGTCTCTGAAGCTGTCCGTGGCGCCGGAGGAAAGTTTGTAGATGCACGGCGTCATCCCATAATGAAAGGCATTCATGAGCAGTTGGACTTAGCACCACGCCATATTACTGCACATGCATTATTTAATAAACGTGCTGCAGGGCAGGAAACCTTTATTGATATTTCAAGTATCGAACACTTTGAAGAAAAATTCCCTACGATTGCTCAGCTTTGCTATGACAATCATGTTCATTTACAAGATGGATTAATCCCTGTAGCACCAGGTAGTCATTTCTTAATGGGTGGTGTTGTAGCTGATGACATGGGAAGAACTTCTATTCCTAATCTATATGCAATAGGTGAAGTTGCTTGTACTGGGGTGCATGGTGCCAATCGTTTAGCTAGTAACTCTCTTTTAGAAGGCATTACGTTTGGACAAAGAACCGCCCAATACATTATTCAAACAGGTTGTAAGCAAAATAGTTTCTTAATTGATGACAATCATCATCAACAAACAATGCCATCATTATTTACAAAAGATCAATTACGACAAATGATGATGCACACATTAGGCATTGTGCGAAATCCAATCGATATGGAACAATTCGTACAACAATTGCCCTCAATGCAAACACTTCTTCATGTTGATTTAGAGAGCTTAAATTGCCAGGAACTCGAACTTTACATGATGCATATTGTCGCTACATTAATGGCGCACGCAGCCATTACACGAAAAGAAACTCGTGGAGCACATATTCGCATTGACAGACCAAAAGATGATCATTATTGGGCAAACCGTTGGATCATTTTTCAACAAGGACAGATGAAAGTGAGGAATTCATTATATGAATATCATCAAACTCGAGGAATTGCTAAAACAATTTTTTAATGAGGATATAGGTGATGGGGATTTATCGAGTGAATTTATATTTTCTCCAGAACAGCAGGGATCTTTTTCTTTTTATGCGAAGGAGAGCGGCATTTTTTGTGGAGCCCCTATCATTAAGCATGGATTTCTTCTTCTTGATCAATCTATGGATATTATCCTTTATAAAAAAGATGGTGACAAAGTCAATGCTGGTGATATTCTAGCTGTTATCCAAGGACCACTTCAAAAGTTATTAATGGGTGAGCGTGTAATTTTAAATCTTATCCAGCGCATGTCCGCTATTGCTACAGCTACAAATTTAGCGGTACGAGAAACAGCAGGTACAAATGCGAAAATATGCGATACACGCAAAACAATGCCCGGAATGCGTATGTTAGATAAGTATGCTGTTAGAATCGGTGGGGCCTATAACCATCGCAATGGTTTATACGATGCGATAATGCTAAAAGATAATCATATTGCTTTTGCAGGTAGTATTACTAAGGCCGTACAGCTAGCCCGTGAGAAAATCGGTCACACCATTAAAATCGAAGTCGAAATCGAAACAAAAGCACAATTAGATGAAGCAATAGCAGCTGGCGCAGATATCATTATGTTTGATAATCGTAGCCCTGAGGAAATACGTGAATGGCTTCCCGTAGTTCCACCACATATTGCTACAGAAGCTTCAGGCGGCATTTCACTCCATAACTTAAATACCTATGCAGAAACAGGTATTCAATGGATTTCACTCGGAGCACTAACACATTCAGTAAAAGCCTTTGATATTAGTGCACTAGTAAAAACGAAAGGAGCTAATTCCATTGTCCATCTCTAGTTTATTACAACAAACATCACTACTACCAGAGCATTATCGTGGATTATCTAAAAATGACATGGAATCTCGCATTATAGCTATAAAAAAGAAATTAGGTCATAAGCTCTTCATCCCTGGACATCATTATCAAAAAGATGAAGTGATTCAATTTGCAGATGCAACAGGGGATTCCTTGCAGCTTGCTCAATTATCAGCAGCTAACAAGGAAGCTGAACATATAGTATTTTGTGGCGTACACTTTATGGCGGAAACAGCTGATATGCTCACAACTGAACAACAGCATGTTTATTTACCTGATATGCGTGCAGGCTGTTCAATGGCAGACATGGCAGACATTTATCAAACAGAACAAGCATGGCCGATTTTACAGGAACTCTTTGGCGATACGATTATCCCTCTAACATATGTTAATTCTACTGCTGCTATTAAAGCATTTACTGGGCGTCATGGTGGAGCCTGCGTAACATCGTCCAATGCAAAAGAAATGGTTAAATGGGCATTTACGCAAAAACCACGTATTTTCTTTTTACCAGATCAACATTTAGGAAGAAATACTGCGTATGACTTAGGAATACCACTTGAAAATATGGCAGTTTGGAATCCTCATACAAATATGCTTGAGACAGATCAGTCTCCAGAAAATATTCAAGTCATCCTATGGAAGGGACACTGCTCCGTTCACGAAGGTTTTACTGTTCAGCATACCGAACTTATACGTCAAGCTCATCCAACTATGCGTATCATTGTTCATCCTGAATGTAATCGTGAAGTTGTTGCGGCTGCAGATAAAGCAGGTTCTACAAAATACATTATCGATACGATTAATAAAGCACCGAGTGGTTCAGCATGGGCAATCGGTACTGAAATGAATCTTGTTAATCGGATAATCCAGCAGCACCCTGATAAGCAGATTATCTCTTTAAATAAGAACTTCTGTCCTTGTCTTACAATGAATCGAATTGACCTTCCCCATTTACTTTGGTCCTTAGAAAGTATAGAGAAAGGGCAACCACATAATCGTATTCAAGTAGATGCTCACACTGCTGAAGAAGCACGTAGCTCACTTGAAAGGATGCTAGTAAGAGCATAAAAGACAAAACGTCTACTCATTTCTGGTAGACGTTTTGTCTTTTATAATTACTAAGTCTTTTTTGCAAGCATGTTGTGATATTCATCACCTTAAAATCAGTGAATCTGTGCTTCTTTTATGCATGTAATTGTGTGATTACCCCAACAAATATTATAGAACCAGAATCTTAAAAACTATTTTAATACAAAAAAATACAGTAGATGTAATGTACATCTACTGTATTTCAGTATGACCCGTACGGGATTCGAACCCGTGTTACCGCCGTGAAAGGGCGGTGTCTTAACCACTTGACCAACGGGCCAATGGCGGAGAAGGAGGG
>NZ_JAQZSD010000013.1:0-85375 GCF_028674935.1 Lysinibacillus sp. CNPSo 3705
ATTACATACTTAAATTAACATATAATATTATATTATTCAACTAAATTATGTGAAATAGTATTTGATTTTACAGTGCTTTATTAAAATTTTTCGGATTTTAATACTATCATATTTGTAACTTTTCTAGGGTTTCCGAAAGCGACGTTTAATTATTTATTTTAGTAGTAATTTTAACAAAATTCTTCGCACCTTAAATGTCATAAGTGAATAAGTTAATGTCGATAGGCTTATTTTCATCAATCAAGGAGGAAATGGAATGCGGTGGCTTAAAAAAGGTTTACTATTTAGTGTTATTGCTTTGTTACTCCTTTCTTTGACGGCGTGTAATAATAAAACGGAGCTTGAAAAAGTCAAAGTTGGGGAAGTAACGCGCTCGATTTTCTATGCGCCGCAGTATGTAGCACTTGAAAAAGGGTACTTCAAGGATGAAGGGCTTTCCGTTGAACTACAAACAATTGCAGGTGGCGATAAGACAATGACGGCGCTACTTTCTAATGGCATTGATATCGCCTTAGTTGGATCGGAAACTTCTATTTATGTTACGCTCCAAGGCGCCAATGACCCGATTCAAAATTTTGCGCAGTTAACTCAAACAGATGGCACATTTTTAGTGGCACGTAATAAGATGGATAACTTTTCGTGGGAACAGTTAAAAGGCTCTACATTTTTAGGTCAACGTAAAGGTGGGATGCCGCAGATGGCTGGTGAGTTTGTCTTGAAAAAACATGGTATTGCCCCTACCAATGATTTAAAACTTATTCAAAACATTGATTTTGCTAATATTGCTACAGCCTTTGCTTCTGGAACAGGGGACTATGTACAGCTATTTGAACCACAAGCTAGTATCTTTGAGAAAGAAGGTAAAGGTTATATTGTCGCTTCATTTGGTACTGAATCGGGGCAATTACCTTATACATCGTTTATGGCGAAAAGTAGCTATTTAAAAGACAATGCGAAAACAGTTCAAGGCTTTACAAATGCTTTGAAACGAGCACAGGATTTTGTACAAAAAGCAAGTCCTGCTGAAATAGCGAAAATTATTCAGCCATATTTTGAAAATGTAGACGTTGGCTTAATTGAAACCGTGGTTGAGCGTTATAAATCACAAGGTTCCTATGCTACAGATCCTATTTTGGATAAGGGGGAATGGGATAACTTGCAAAAGATTATGGAGGAAGCAGGTGAACTTCCTCAACGGGTAGATTATGAAAAGCTTGTGAATACAACCTATGCTAAAAAGGCAGCTGAGTAATATGGAAATTTTAAAAGTAGAAAATATTCACCATAGCTATTTTTCGAAAACGCAGGCTAAGGATGTTTTACAGGATATAAATTTGGAAATTCGTGAAGGTGAGTTTGTTTCTTTTATAGGACCTAGCGGATGTGGGAAAACGACGTTATTATCAATTATTGCGGGCTTGTTTTCGTCTACAGAAGGTAAGGTTTACATTGATGGTGAGGAAATTTCATCACACAATCAGTCTCTCATTGGTTACATGCTTCAGCAAGATTATTTATTCCCCTGGAAGACTATTGAGGAAAATGTCACGATTGGTTTGAAAATTATGGAGCGAAGTACTAAAACGCATAAAGTAACTGCAAATGCGCTTTTGCGAGAAATTGGTTTACCGCATGTAGGGAATAATTATCCGAGAGAGTTATCAGGTGGCATGCGTCAACGAGTAGCGCTGGCAAGAACTTTAGCGGTGGACCCTAAAATTTTATTGCTAGATGAACCATTTTCGGCACTTGATTATCAGTCTAAATTAAAACTGGAGGATTTGGTTGTTGAAACGTTAAAGGCCTATCAAAAAACTGCAGTTCTTGTAACGCATGATATTGGTGAAGCCATTGCGATGAGTGAACGGGTATTTCTATTCTCGGCAAACCCAGGTACATTGCATAAAGTTTTTGACATACCTGCGGAGTTACAAGAGCTTTCACCTTTTGATGTTCGACAGCATCCAGCATATTCAGATATATTCCAAACTATTTGGAAGGAGCTGGAGAGTCTTGGATAATGCTCTATTTAAACAGTATCTGCAAATGTTAAAAAAAGAAAAGCGCTATGTTCGATTATATCAGCTTATCATCTTACTCGTATTTTTTTGTGGGTGGGAGCTTCTTTCAAGATTTGGATGGATTGACCGTTTAATTTTTAGTTCACCAACGCAGGTATGGCACACATTAGTAGAAAAAATGAGCGATGGTTCGTTAACACTGCACGTTGGTGTTACGTTAATGGAAACAATCATTGGCTTTATTGCTGGTACATTAATAGGCACTTTAATAGCAATTGTATTGTGGTGGTCACCGATGCTATCAAAGGTACTAGATCCGTATTTAGTTATTTTAAACGCCATGCCGAAAGTTGCCTTAGGACCAATTTTAATAGTCGCGCTTGGTCCGGGGTATTTTTCAATTATAGCGATGGGTGCGTTGATTTCAATCATTATTACAACCATCGTAGTTTATACAGCATTTAAAGGGGTAGATCCGAACTATAGCAAAGTATTACAAACTTTTGGGGCAACTAGATGGCAAATATTTAGGGAAGTCATTTTACCGGCTTCATTTCCAACGATTATATCAACTTTGAAAGTAAATGTAGGACTTTCTTGGGTAGGTGTCATTGTAGGTGAATTTTTAGTTGCTTCAAAAGGTCTAGGTTATTTAATTATTTATGGCTTCCAAGTGTTTAATTTTAATCTTGTTCTTATGTCGCTTCTCATCATCGCCTTTTTTGCGACGATTATGTATCAGGTTGTCGAGTTGATTGAGAAGGCGATTGTAAAAAGTAATGGTTAGACGACAAAGGAGGTGTCTCAAATATAATGAGCCACCTCCTTTTGTTGCTGTTAAAATTCTTTATCCATTTGTGGTGAAGTACGATAAAAACGGAAATTTCCTGTTTCAATGCGTGCAACGGTATTTTCTTCAATACGATCATGGCAAGTACCGCACATATACGTATGAATTGGTCGATTGCGTAATTTTTTTGCTAACGGTAAATTATCATCTAAATTGTTAATTGTATCGCAAATAACGCATTTTACGCGCATTGCATTCCCTCCTACTCAGCACGAATTGCTACTATATTTTTGATAGGGTTGTCTACATTTGAACCGTCTCTAAATAGCACATGAACAGGGCCATCTTCTGTTAATGGCTTGCCATCTTGGCTGTATTTTAAAATTAATGTGTAAGCTTCTTCAATTGTAAATGAATATTCTTTCCCATCTTCACATTCAATGACGATTGTTGTTGCTTCAGGTTTAATCTCAGCATTTTTCAAGAAGTGACTTAATTCAATCCCAAAAGTACCTGTTTCCATCCCTTTGCGGTCAAATTTTCGTTCTGATTTCAATGTTGGTGGGAAAGTAGCTCCTTCCATAATCTCACGCGACCAGTGAGCCCCTACTTCACGCATATATTTAATATCCGAATCTTCCTCAACTTCTTTTGTATCGAAGTACGTTTTTAAATCTAATTTACGATCATCGAAAATCCAAACAGTGGGATCTAATGTTAGTTGGAATGTAACTGCGCCCTTGATAGGAATTATTGTTTCCATTATAGAAATCCTCCTCAAATCTTGTATATCCATGAAATAGTATAACGCTAATGACTAGAGATAATAAAGAAATATAATTCGATTTCTCTATTTTCCAATGTAGACACTTGCATTTTTAACGACTAAAAGATAAACTTTATTAAGATAGAATCGAAGAAATATCAGATAATGGGGGCGTCCTCATGGATACTAAATCACAAACTTCTTTTCAGGAGAAGGCTTTGGAGCTTTTAGTTGCTGATGCAGATAAAATTGCTCGCCTCATTCGAGTACAAATGGATCATTTAACAATGCCACAATGCCCTTTATATGAAGAAGTATTAGATACACAAATGTTCGGCCTTTCACGTGAAATTGACTTTGCTGTGAAGCTTGGACTCATTGATCGCGAAAAAGGCAAAGAAATTCTCGATTCACTCGAGAAAGAGCTTTCTGTACTACATGACGCGTATACAGACAAATAAAAAGAAAAAACTCAAACGCAATTTGCGATTTGAGTTTTTTTTCTAGAATGAGGTTTTCCGATGAAACAATACTTAAAACGTTATGCACAAAACTTTGATTACCCATTATTTTTTACTGTCCTATTGTTAAGTTTATTTGGATTAGTAATGATTTATAGCTCAAGTATGATGGTAGCAATTCAAAAAGGTTATGATCCTGATAACTATTATCACAAGCAAGTAATCAATTTAATTGTAGCTTTTCTTGGATTTTTAGTTGCAGCATTTTTCCCGTACAAGCATTATGCTAACAAAAATATTATGTTACTACTTACGATTGTGCTAGCTATATTATTTACTTGGGTAAAAGTAGCAGGTAATGGTGATGTGACAGGGGTAGGATCTAAAAGCTGGATAAAGGTCCCAGGTTTAGGGAACTTTCAGCCTTCTGAATATGCGAAGCTATTTATAATTTTATATTTTTCCGCTGCATTTTATCGAAAAGCACAAAAGTATACTTTTGAAAAGCTACAACCAACAGAAATATTTTATCCAATATTTCTCTGGATTCTTGTTGTTGCAGGGGTGGCATTTGAAACAGATCTAGGGGCTTGTATTATTCTTTGCGGAATAGCTGTCTCTGTTGTAGCGGCAAGTGGCATACCGTTTAAAACATTTTGGAAGTTTTTTGGGGTATTAGGGGCATTCGGTGTAGCTATTATTGGTATTCTTTGGTTGTTTAAGGGAGATCTGTTAACAGGTAATCGTAAAGGACGTATTTTATCCTACTTTAATCCGTTTGATTATGAAACCGATATGGGTCATCAAGTTGTCAATAGTTATTATGCAATTGGCGGAGGCGGTTTAGAAGGAAGAGGTCTCGGTCAGTCGATTCAAAAATTGGGGTATTTGCCTGAACCACAAACCGATTTTATTATGGCGATTATTATGGAGGAACTCGGAATTTGGGGAGTTCTTATCGTATTAGTTGGTTTGGGATATATTGTATATAAAGGGTTTTCGATTGCATTGCGCACGAAAGATCCACTAGCACGTATGATTACGGCTGGTATTGCGAGCTGGATTGGTTGGCAAACGTTTATCAATCTTGGGGGTGTAACTGGGTTAATCCCGTTAACCGGTGTAACGCTACCTTTTATTAGCTATGGCGGGACATCTATAATTATTCTATCTTTAGCAATGGGAATATTAATCAATGTTTCTATGTTTGAAAAGGTAGAAAGGAGAAAGACACAATCATAAAGGGGGATATCAATGGAGTCAATGAAAAAAATTCTCGTAGCCAATCGAGGAGAAATTGCAATTCGTATTTTCCGTGCATGTACGGAGTTGAATATCCAAACAGTAGCCATTTATTCGCGGGAGGATAGTGGTGCATTTCATCGCTTTAAAGCAGATGAGGCTTATTTAGTGGGGGCTGGCAAGAAACCAATTGATGCTTATCTAGATATTGAGGGCATTATTACAATTGCCAAAGATGCTAATGTTGATGCGATTCATCCGGGTTATGGTTTTTTATCGGAAAACGTAGAGTTTGCACGTCGATGCGAAGAAGAGGGGATTATCTTCATTGGACCGACTTCCCAGCATTTAGATATGTTTGGAGATAAGGTGAAGGCGCGTGAACAAGCAATTTCTGCAGGCATTCCTGTTATTCCTGGTACAGATGGTCCAGTAAATAATTTAGCAGAAGTAGAGGCTTTTGCTAGCGCAAACGACTATCCAATTATGATTAAGGCAGCATTAGGCGGCGGTGGTCGTGGAATGCGTCTTGTTCATACAGAAGAGGAGTTAGCTTCCTCCTATGAACGTGCAAAATCAGAGGCGAAGGCAGCATTTGGCTCTGATGAGGTATATGTAGAAAAGGCTATTATTAAGCCAAAGCATATTGAAGTCCAAATTATAGGCGACCAACATGGTAATATCATTCATTTATATGAACGTGATTGCTCGATTCAACGTCGTCATCAAAAGGTTGTTGAAATCGCACCATCGAATTCAATTTCGGAAGATTTAAGAAGCCGAATTTGCGATGCGGCGGTTCAATTAATGAAAAATGTCTCATACATAAATGCGGGGACAGTAGAGTTTTTAGTTGCAGGCGAGGATTTTTACTTCATCGAAGTTAACCCTCGTATTCAAGTAGAGCATACGATTACTGAAATGATTACTGGTGTTGATATTGTGCACGCCCAAATTAAAGTAGCAGCAGGATACGGACTGCATAGTGAGGAAATCCACATTCCACAACAGACAGATGTTCCGATGATTGGTTATGCGATTCAAGCGCGTGTCACAACGGAAGACCCGGCTAATGACTTTATGCCAGATACGGGGAAGCTTATGGTATACCGTTCAAGCGGTGGCTTCGGCGTTCGATTAGATGCCGGAAATGGCTTCCAAGGGGCTATAGTAACACCGTACTATGATTCATTGCTAGTGAAAATTTCAACGACAGGAATGACGTTTAAAGAAGCCGCAGCAAAAATGGATCGAAATTTAAAAGAGTTCCGTATTCGTGGGGTGAAAACGAATATCCCATTCTTAAATAATGTCGTGACGCACGAGAAATTTTTAACCGGAGAATTTGATACAAGCTTTATCGATACAACACCTGAGCTATTCATTTTCCCTGAGCGCAAAGACCGTGGGACAAAGCTCTTAAGCTATATTGGGAATGTGACATTAAATGGCTTCCCTGGCGTAGAGCAGAAGGCGAAACCAATTTTTGTACAGCCGAGCATCCCAAAAGTCGATAAACTACTCGTTCCTCCGGCGGGAACAAAGCAAATTTTAGATGCCCAAGGAGCAGACGGGCTAGTGAAATGGATTCTAGAGCAAGAGGATGTGCTATTAACGGATACAACTTTCCGAGATGCGCACCAATCACTTCTTGCGACACGTGTACGTTCACAAGATATGTTCGGAATTGCAGATGCAACAGCGCGTATGATGCATGATTTCTTCTCACTCGAAATGTGGGGAGGCGCGACGTTTGATGTGGCTTACCGTTTCTTAAAAGAAGATCCATGGGAGCGTCTTGCCAAGCTGCGCGAACAAGTACCGAATGTATTATTCCAAATGTTATTACGTGGTGCGAATGCAGTTGGTTACACAAACTATCCAGACAATTTAATTCGTGAATTTATCGCTGAATCAGCGGCATCAGGCATTGATGTTTTCCGTATTTTCGATAGCTTGAACTGGATTAAAGGAATGGAAGTAGCCATTGATGCTGCACGTCAATCAGGTAAAATTGCTGAAGCTGCGATCTGTTACACAGGAGATATTTTTGATGAAACAAGAGCAAAATATTCAGTTCAATACTACAAGGAAATGGCAAAGGAATTAGAGGCAGCAGGTGCCCATATTTTAGCGATAAAAGATATGGCTGGCTTATTGAAACCAGAGGCGGCCTATCGTTTAATTTCCGAGTTAAAAGAGACGACAAGCCTACCAATCCATTTGCATACGCATGATACGAGTGGCAATGGTATTTATTTATATGCCAAGGCGATTGAGGCAGGAGTGGATATCATTGATACGGCGCTCGGTTCGATGGCAGGTTTAACGTCCCAGCCAAGCGCCAATTCCTTGTACTATGCTATGAAGGGTAATAAGCGTAAAGTTCGTGCCGATATCGATGCGCTTGAAAAGTTATCGTACTATTGGGAAGATGTGCGTAAATATTATAAGGATTTTGAAAGCGGCATGATTAGCCCGCATTCTGAAATTTATGTCCACGAGATGCCAGGTGGTCAATACAGTAACTTGCAGCAACAGGCCAAAGCAGTTGGCCTAGGTGACAGATGGGAAGAAGTGAAGCACATGTATTCCCGTGTAAACCTTCTATTTGGCGATATTGTCAAAGTAACCCCATCTTCGAAAGTAGTCGGTGACATGGCGTTATTTATGGTACAAAATGATTTAGATGAAAATTCTGTACTGACAAGAGGGCAAACTATCGACTTCCCAGATTCTGTAATTGAGTTCTTCCAGGGTTATTTAGGACAACCTCATGGTGGCTTCCCAGAGGCACTGCAAAAGGTTGTGTTAAAGGATCGTGAAGCAATTACAGTACGTCCTGGTGAGCTATTGGAGCCTGTGAATTTTGAGCAACTAGAGGCGGTGCTTGAGGAAAAATTAAATCGTGCCGTGACGAAACAGGATGTGCTAGCGTTTGCTTTGTATCCAAAAGTGTTTGAAGAGTATGCAAAAACAGTGAACTCATTCGGCAATATTTCGGTATTAGATACGCCAACATTCCTCTATGGGTTAAAACTGGGTGAAGAAATTGAAGTCGAGATCGAAAAAGGAAAAACACTAATAATTAAACTTGTTTCCATTGGTGAACCACAGCACGATGGTACGCGTGTTATTTACTTTGAGCTAAACGGTCAATCCCGTGAACTAGTGATCCAAGATATGACTGTCGAAGTAGATGGTAGCTTGGCATTAAAAGCTGATCCAAGTAATCCAAACCAAATTGGCGCAACGATGCCAGGTACGGTCTTAAAGGTAGTCGTATCGAAAGGTAGCCATGTAAAACGTGGGGATCACTTATTAATTACTGAAGCAATGAAAATGGAAACGACCGTCCAAGCACCAAAAGATGGCATCGTGAAAGAAGTGTACGCAAGTGCGGGCGACGCCATTTCAACGGGTGATTTGTTAATTGAAATTGAATAATTGATAAAAAAGAAGGTTATTAGATGGCTTTTATAGCATACTAATAACCTTTTTTATTGTGCTATTTTATCAAAATGTAGGGTAGATTTCCTGGGGGGCGTGCAATGATGTTGGTCACAAAGGCGTTATCGCAGGTTATCTGAACGCTTATCGCCCAACTTTTGAATTTTATCGACTAACTTTCGCGTTTTATCGCCTAAATTTCACGTTTTATTACCCAACTTTTAATTTTTATCGACATCCATCTACCAATAAATATTACTATTTCTTTAATAATAAACTTGTCGATTTTTTGACATATTATTAGATAGAAGCGTTTGACAATAAAAAAGATTCGCCGTTGAAAAATATGGCGAATCTTTTTCTACTATTATTTGTTTTTTTCATTATAATTGCTACGTGCAACTAGCATTACCATATAGCAAAGTAGACCAAACAACATTGAAATAAATAATGAATGAAGTAATGCGACTGTTAAATTCAATTTTGTTAGAACTACTAGCATACCAGCAATTACTTGTAAAATTACTATAGTAAAGGCAATAATCCAGCCATAGTAAATTACACGTTGATGTTTATATTCTTTTACAGCGTGCCACGTTATGTATGCAATCCAAATGAAAAAGATAAGAACGGCTAGACGATGCCCCATTTGCACCCATTCGTACATATTATTAAAAGCTGCGAATGGTGTATCGTTATAGCAAAATGGCCAGTCAGGACATATTAAGCTAGCATCTGTATGGCGAACAAGCGCCCCTGTATAAACGACTAAATAAGAATAAATTGTGACAGCAATCGTATGCCAACGTAGTTTTTTTCCAATAAAAACGTTATCGGCATCAAATTTGCGATCGACTTCAAATACAATCATAGAAAGGAGGAGAACAGCAGCAAAGGAAATAAGAGAAATCCCAAAGTGGAGCGCTAATATGAAATCACCTTGTCCCCACAACACTTGAGCTGCTCCGATAAGAGCTTGTGCGATTAAGAAAAACATTGCTAAGAAACCTAATAATTTTACTTCGCGAATATGGCCGAGTTTACGCCATGTCCAAACTGTTAACGCAAGAATAGAAATAGATACGACCCCAGTTATAAGACGATGTGAAAATTCAATTAAGATTGCCGGTGTAATTTCTTTTGGAATAAGAGAACCATTGCAATCAGGCCAGTTTCGACCACAGCCTAAACCACTATCTGTTTTAGTAACAAGTGCCCCGCCTAGTAAAACAAGGAGCATTCCAACTGTAGCGGCAACAGCAAACCATTTCATATACCTGTTTTGTTGCATAAAATGAGTCACCTACTTTATCTATGGACATTACATGAAAGTAATGTTTCTGCTACTAGATAATATCGAAAATACAATTAAAATACAACTTGTAAAGAGTAGGGAGTATTAGATGTCGATTCCATTTCACAAATTGTTCATAATTTCGTACTCTAACCTTCACAATTCATTTTAGAAAATGTTTTACTATAGATATGTTGTTTTTAATATATTTCTAGACAAAGCTAATTTTTACAACTTCATCTAAATTTCACTTAATGTCTAGAAATCAATCGCAAATTTCGCTATAGTAATTGGTAGCGGAATATGCTTACAAAAATGAAAGGAGAAGGTATCAATGTCAAACGGTCGTGCTCTGACGGCTACTAGAAATAGTGGACCAGCATCAACATCTGTTGTAAAAGATTTCTTAGCACTAATAAAAATTGGAATCGTTAACTCGAATCTTGTCACAACGTTTACAGGGATGTGGCTGGCATTTCAATTTACTAGTAGACACTTCTTGCAAGAGCTTGATGTCATATTATTCACCATGCTAGGTGCGGCATTAATTATAGGTGGATCAGGCGCAATGAATAACTTTATTGATCAGGATATTGATCCAATCATGAAAAGAACAAAGGGTAGACCGACAGTAACGGGTAGATTTAAGCCGAATTTTGTATTGACTATTGCCCTCTCATTTTTAATTGTAGGTGAAATTTTGTTATTTGCGGCATCGTTTGCGGCCGGCATGTGGGGACTAGTAGGGATATTTGCTTATGTCGTTCTGTACTCAATGTGGTCAAAGAGGAAGCATGTTAGTAACACGGTTGTAGGAAGTATTTCAGGGGCGATCCCACCAGTTATTGGGTTTGCAGCGGTTGAACCTGCATTAGGTCCTGGAGCACTTGCCCTATTCCTTATCATGTTTGTATGGCAACCACCGCATTTTTATGCACTTGCTATGAAACGTACTGAGGAATATCGTGCAGCTAATATACCAATGCTACCTGTAGTAAAAGGATTTAAACGTACAAAGTACTCAATGTTTTTCTGGATTCTTTTATTATTACCATTACCATTCCTTTTACCAGAGCTTGGTGTTGGCTTCTTAATTCTTGCCACTGCATTGAATTTAGGCTGGTTGATTCTAGCTTTTAAAGGCTTTACCACAAAAGATGATATGAAATGGGCAAATAAAATGTTTATCTATTCTTTGAATCATATGACCATACTATTTGTAGCCATCATAATTTTTGCGTTGTTTAGCTAAATTTAGGAATTCTTTCTTTTCCTAAAGAATTCATATAGACAGAACTTATTTCCTAGGTACACATGAAAAATACAACAAAGAAAGAGGGGTTTAATTAAGCTATGATGAAAGGGCTTAAAAAATGGCGTCTTTTTTCACTACTAGCAGTGATGATGGTTTTCCTTTCTGGTTGTGGTGAAGATTATATTTCTGCACTGAAACCATCTGGTCAAGTAGGTAAAGAACAATTCAATCTATTAATGCTAGCTACTGGAATTATGACGTTAGTTGTAGTAGTAGTATCCGTTATCTATTTACTTGCATTCTTAAAATTCCGCCGTTCAAAAGTTGGCGAAAACGTTATTCCTAAGCAAGTAGAAGGAAGTCACACTCTTGAAATAATTTGGACAGTTATTCCAATTATTTTATTATTAATCTTAGCTGTACCAGTCGTTACGGCTACTTACAAATTTGCAGATGTTGCTGCGATGGACGAAGTAGATGAAAACGGTGACAAAACAGCACTTACTGTAAATGTAACTGCAAATTTATATTGGTGGGAGTTTGAATACCCTAACCAAGGTATTGTAACTGCACAAGAATTAGTTGTACCAACAGGTCAAAAAGTTTACTTTAACTTAAAAGCTGCCGATGTTAAGCACTCATTCTGGATTCCTGCTATAGGCGGTAAAATGGATACGAACGTTGATAACTTAAACAAGTTCTATCTAGAATTCGATAAAGAATCAAAAGACCTTAAAGACGGCGTATTCTATGGTAAATGTGCTGAGTTATGTGGTCCTTCACACGCTCTAATGGACTTCAAAGTTAAAGCATTAAGCCCAGATGCATTCGACGCATGGGTAGCTTCAATGAAAGCAACAGATAAAAAAATGCCAGACAAAACTTCAGCTGATCTAGGCGAGGCAACATTTGCTAATAGCTGTATGGGTTGTCATGCTGTATCTGGTACAAGCGGTCCAGGTTCAAAAGGTCCTAACTTAACTACATTTGGTGACCGTAACCGTGTCGCTGGTTTCTTAGATCATGATGAAGAAAACTTAAAAGCTTGGATTAAGAATCCTGAGCAATTCAAGCCAGGTAACTTAATGATGAACCCAGAAGGTACTGCGCCGATTTATGGCGATTTATCTGACGAAGAAATTCAAGCTCTAGCAACTTATATCATGGGCTTATCTGTTGAGAAATGATTTTAACTTTAATGTAACAAACTTTGAGGGAGGTAAAAGTTGTGAGCTCATACACACAGAAAAAGGGCTTTGGAGCAACTGTCTGGGAATACATTACAACTGTTGACCATAAAAAGTTAGCAGTAATGTATTTATTAGCCGGTACATTGTTCTTCGCTATCGCTGGTTTTGAAGCGTTATTAATGCGTATTCAATTAATGCAACCAAATAACGATTTCGTCTCAGCTGGTTTTTTCAATCAATTATTAACAATGCACGGAACAACAATGTTATTCCTAGCTGCGACTCCATTACTATTTGCATTTATGAACATGCTTGTACCATTACAAATTGGTGCACGTGACGTAGCATTCCCGTTCCTTAACTCGTTAGGGTTCTGGTTATTCTTCCTAGGTGCAGTATTCCTTCACCTGTCATTCTTTATGGGTGGCGCGCCTGATGCGGGCTGGACGTCTTACGCATCATTATCTTTATATTCTCCTGGACATGGTATTGATTTCTATGTTCTTGGTTTACAAATTTCAGGGGCGGGTACATTAATATCAGGTCTTAACTTTATCGTTACGATTATTACAATGCGTGCTCCAGGTATGACATTCATGCGTATGCCATTATTCACTTGGACAGCGCTAGTATCAAGTGCATTAATTTTATTCGCATTCCCTCCATTAACAATTGGTTTATTAATGATGTTATTTGACCGTATGTTCGGTGGTAACTTCTTTGACCATTTGATGGGTGGTAACACAATTATTTGGGAACACTTATTCTGGATCTTCGGACACCCAGAGGTTTATATCTTAGTATTACCAGCGTTTGGTTTATTCTCTGAGATTATCCCAGCGTTCTCTCGTAAACGTTTATTTGGATACTCTTCAATGGTATTCGCAACAATTTTAATCGGTTTCTTAGGGTTCATGGTTTGGGCTCACCACATGTTTACAGTTGGTCTTGGGCCAACAGCAAACGCAATCTTTGCTGTTGCAACAATGGCAATTGCCGTTCCAACAGGTATGAAAGTATTTAACTGGATCTTAACTATTTGGGGAGGATCTATTAAAGTTACAACACCAATGCTTTATGCACTAGGTTTCATCCCGTCATTCGTTGCGGGTGGTGTTACAGGGGTAATGCAAGCATCTGCACCTCTTGACTACCAATTACACGATTCTTACTTTATCGTTGCTCACTTCCACTACGTAATCGTTGGTGGTATCGTAACAGCGTTATTTGGTTCAGCGCACTTCTACTGGCCAATTTTCTTCAACCGTATGTTAAACGAAACACTTGGTAAAATTACTTTCTGGGTATTCTTTATTGGATTCCATTTAACGTTCTTCGTTCAACACTTCTTAGGTTTAATGGGTATGCCACGTCGCGTATTCACTTACAGAGAAGGTCAAGGTTGGGATCAGTTTAACTATATCTCTACAATCGGTGCATTAATGATGGGTGTAGGGGTTATCTTAATGGTAATCAACTGCTTAATGTCAATCAAAGGCAAACCAGCAGGTCGCGATCCATGGGGCGATGGACGTACATTAGAATGGTCAATTCCACAACCAATCCCATTCTATAACTTCCGTCAAACACCACTTGTTCGTGGTTTAGATCCATGGTGGATTGAAAAGCAAGAAGGTAATAAAGAAATTACATTTGCTGAGCCAGTCGGTGATATTCATATGCCAAACAACTCAGCCATCCCATTTGTTATTTCTATGGGCTTGTTTATCGCAGCATTCGGTGCTCTTTATAATCAAGATGCAGATAAACCATGGTCAATTTATGTTTTAATTGCAGGTCTTGCAATTACATTCGGTGCTATGATTTTCCGTTCTGTTAAGGACGATCACGGTTTCCACTTACACAAAGAAGAAATTCTTGAAATTGAAGAACATCTTTACGGCAAAGGAGGAAATAAATAATGGATTTCAATACTAAATTTACTCCTCATACTTGGCCAGATCATCCTGAACAAGCGACGATGGAAGGGAAAAATAAAGTTGTTGGTTTCTGGATTTTCCTTGCCTGTGAAGTTGTACTTTTCGCGAGTTTATTCGCTACTTACCTAGCGCTTAAGAACAAAGGGCCTGCTGGCATGGAGTTCACAACACAAGATTTATTTGAATTACCTTTAGCTTTCGCTATGACGATGTTATTATTAACATCTTCACTAACGTCTGTTTATGCCATTTACCATATGCGTAACTTTAACTTTAAAGCTATGCAAACTTGGTTTGGTATTACATTACTTTTAGGTCTTGGATTCTTAGGTCTTGAAATCTATGAATTCAATCATTATGTAGGTCTTGGTTTTACATTTGACCAATCTGCATTCTCAACTGCGTTTTATTCTTTAGTTGGTACACATGGTTTCCACGTAACATTAGGTCTTGTGTGGTTTGCTACGTTAATGCTACGTAATGCTAAGCGCGGTCTTAACTTATACAATGCACCTAAATTTTTCGTGGCTGCTTTATACTGGCACTTTATCGACGTAGTTTGGGTATTCATCTTTACAGTAGTATACTTGATGGGAGTGATCGGATAATATGTCTACACACGATACACCTATAGTTGCTAAGACACAGGCACAATACGAGTATGACCGTCATCATAATGCCGTTCATATGCGTAAACAAGTACTCAACTTTGCGATTATGATTTTCTTTACGTTCATTGCATTCGCAGTAGTTGCTGCTGATTTTTCTAAATACTTAGTATTACCCCTTATTTTATTGCTTGCTGGTGTTCAAGTTGTTCTTCAACTTTACGCTTTCATGCACTTAGAAGACAAAAAAACACACTTCGGTGGTGTAATTGGTTTCTTCATGTGGATGGGTATACTAATCGCATTTACATTCTTCTTAGCATTTTTAACAATTATTTGGTGGTAATCACCAAAAAAAAGCACGTTCTCTACTTAATGTAGGGGCGTGCTTTTCTTTTTAAAGTATGACTTGGGCAAAACGAGGAGTTGATTTCCGTTCCGACTGGGCGACGACATTGTACAATTACGTCACTGTTATAAGTCTATTCTGTTCAATTATGATGCGTTGTCATAGTGTCCAATTTTGAAATGCATTAAAATTTATAAAAATTTTACGCTATTGCTGATTGGAGTGGAAGGCTACTCGACTCCCGTGGGAAAGCGAGACAGACGAGACCCTGAGGCCAACACGATGTTGGTCACGAAGGCATTGTCACAGGATGTGACGCACTTAGCCTTCGTTCCTTTAGCGGAGGAAGCGGCTCGTCGCCCGCCCACAGGAAGCTTTGCTCTGCGCGAAAGCGAAGCGTCAGCGACAAAGCGAGTAGCCTGGAACGGAAATCACTCTCACGCTATGATGATGAGCTAGCAAGAAATAATATATTTCATGTTGGGTTTATATACTTCGAATATTTTTCCTATAAATATGATAATCCTGTAAGAAAGGTAAACTATAGATAGATAGTAATTTGTTCACCTTTCGTTCATTGCAGAATAAGTGTAAGCGTTCTATAATAGGGGTACTGAAGGTAAAGGAGTGCGTTCTGTATGCCACTTAGTATATTTGGTTTCCAAGCTTTATGGAGCCCATACTTAATAGGGGTTCTTGTTTTCATAACAGTCATCTATTTTCTAGTCACAACAAAGTGGCGCAAAGATTTTAAAGTAAGTGAGCCTTTGAAAAAGGAAGAGGCTATTTATTTTGTACTGGCAATGGTAACGATTTATATTATTAAAGGATCTCCAATAGATTTAATGGCACATATTATGTTTACGATGCATATGGTGCAAATGGCTATTTTATTATTACTTGTACCGATTTTCTTAATTAAGGGAATTCCTTGGTGGGTATGGAAAGTTGCGATTGAAGCACCGGTTGTTAAATCTTTATTTAAAGTATTTACACTCCCTGTCGTTGCGGTATTTGTGTTTATTGGTTTATTTTCTTTCTATCATTTACCTGCAGTATTAGACTACATTAAATTAAACGAAACTTTACATGGTACATATACATTTGTATTATTTGTTTCTGCTACTTTAATGTACTGGCCTTTGATTCAAAAGATGCCTAATAGTTCGCCTATGAAACCCTTGTATAAATTAGCCTATATTATTGCTAATGCGGTATTAATTACACCTGCGTGTGCGTTAATTATTTTTGCACCAAACGCAATGTATGAAACATATACAAATGGTGATGCATGGCTAAAGGCAATGGAACTTTGTGTACCTGTTTCTACATTGTCTAGTTTATCTTTATCAGGACCAGAGCTCTTTACAAATATGACCCCTGTTGCCGATCAACAACTAGGCGGCGTTTTAATGAAGATTTTACAAGAGCTTATTTTTGGTGTATTACTTGGATCAATATTTATTAAGTGGTATCGTTCAGAACAAAAGGATCCTGATAAAATTACTGCTGATGCATTAAAAGAACATCAAAAGAAATGGGAAAATCAACAACAACAACATCAGTTGTAAAAAGAAACTTTAATTTGTATAAGGGGTTTTGTAAATGGAATTGCAAATTTTGCCTACTATAAGTACGTCATTCATCGTTATTAGTGCTGTACTTGTAGCTATTGGTTGGGGCTTAATTATAAAAAGAAAAGTTGAGGCACATAAAAAAGTAATGCTTGCTGCAGGAGTTGCAGCACTTATCTTCTTTATTATTTACGCTTCACGAACAGTCTTTATTGGTAACACAGCGTTTGGTGGTGGAGAAGATTTAAAGCCATATTATACTTTCTTCTTAATTTTCCACATTACTCTCGCAACAACTGGAGCAGTATTTGGAATTGTTAGTATTATTTCTGGTTTGAAAACTAATCTCAAGCTTCACCGTCGTATTGGACCGATTACAAGTATTATTTGGTTCTTCGTAGCTATTACCGGAGTTTTAGTATACTTTTTACTATACATTATGTTTGAACCAGGTGAAACAACATCTGTCATTAAAGCTATATTAGGCTTTTAACCTTTTTAGCGGGTGTACCTGCTACTAAACATTTGCTGCTGACGCTTCGCATTTACGGAAAACAACATTTATTGGCCTGAAGCCTCCGGATGCAGCACAAAGGCGATTCTGCCGAGCATAATAAAATCTCCCTCCTTATTTTTGAGAAGGTGGGAGATTTTTTATGGATGTTTGATTAAATAGGGAAACGATAACAACAACGAGTAAAGGACCAATTAAAATACCGGAAAATCCAAACATTTTAAAACCGATAAACATGGCAATAAAGGTTGTTAGTGAGGATAGTCCAACTTTATTTCCAATAACTCTAGGCTCAATCATTCGTCGAACTAAAAATTGTGCGATTGTAAGTATGACTAACATAACAGCATAAACGTATTCACCTGTAAAGGCTTTGTATATTGCCCAAGGAAGAAGCAAAATAAATGAATCTAAAAAAGGCACGAAATCTAAAATGACTAGTAAAAGTGCTAAAATAAATGGGAATGGTGTTTTAAGAAAATAAAAGGTTCCAAAAGCTATAGCAAAAATGCAAATACCAATTAAAAATTGAGCTTTTACAAAACCAAATAAAGCAAGTTTTACGCGCTGTCCAATAAATAGTATTTTTTGATGATAGTGAAACGAAATAGGTGCAAACATTTTACGATTAATATTCGGTAATTCTAAAAGAAACATATATAGTACAATCCAATAAACAAAAATATCGAATAAACGAGATGTTATATACGTAAGGGAAGATGACCAAACATTTACATTTGTTAAAGAAAGAGCATATTTCTCGATTGAAGAGAGCGCTCGTGCTATCATAAGTTGAATTTGAATAACAAGGTCTAAGGGCAAGTGATAAGTATAATTGGAAAGCTTGGATTGTGTTTGAATCCATAGTGCTGATAGCTGGTTGAGGTACTCTGGAATATGAATGATAAATGTCGAAAATTGTTTCCAACTTATAAATATAATGAGAATACATAAAAGTAATGTCACGCTTGAGAAGAACAAGAAAAAAATAGATGCGACTATTTTGCGTTTTTTTCGGAACCGTTTACTAATTCGTATGATGACAGGTTCCAATAATAATGCAGTTACGTAGGCAAGCAATATGGGTAATGATAGAGATATAAACCAGAGAATTGCAATTCCGATAGCTATAACAATGATCGGATGGCGAAAAAAGGGGTGTTTTAAAAATTGTAACATTTGTCTCACCTACATCATGTAAAAGATATAGTTAGTATGAGAAGAAATAAAATTTTTACTCAAAATAAAAAAGACTGGACCACCAGTCTTTTCAGATTTAGCTATTGCACTGCATGTTATCGCCGATTTATTGTAAACCCTAATAAAAAAATAAAATAATTTCGTTGTTTAATCGACATCAATGCAAAATGACATAACTATCTAAAATTAAGCATGAATTTCAAAAGCTTCTAGGTCTAATTTAACCTTTTTTAAGATTTCTTCACATTTTTTTACAAGATGAGCTGGATAAACTTCATCATCACCATACTCAACGCCGTGTGGATAGTAGTACTTACCAAGTACTGGTTTCATTAATGTTAGAATGGCATCGTGTGCTCCAACATCACCAGATTTAGCATATGAGAATACACGTAGATAATAACGACCTTCGCGAGTATCGAAACGCTTATCAAATGTCATACGTTCGTAATCCCAGCCGCCATCACATTCTAAACCGTTTTTTTTCATGACGCTTACAATAAGTTCTTGATCAGCTGTTAAATTTTCAAGGTTAGTATTTTCGAAATACATCTTTTATCCTCCTTTAGGTTCTCGTACAAAGTATACGCTCATTTTTATAATAGAGCATATTCGACATTGTTGCAATGACAACATTGTGTCAACCCAATTACAATTGATATAATAAATAGACTAATGTGATAAGAAGGAGTCATGTATGAAAGCTTTATTTCGCATTTTTATGGTATGTGCTGCAATTACATTAATTGGCTTTATGTTTTTTAATACACCGCGTGAAAACGAACCACTAAAAGGCCCGAATGCCAATTCAAATGTTATTCCCAAAACCGAATTAAAGCAGCCTGAAATGGGAGCAACGACACGTCCAAAAAGCGGGATGTCGACATTAATCGGTCAAGAAGCTAAAGTAGTTTTGGAGAAATATGGTGAACCAGTACGAAAGGAACCATCCTCCTTTGGATATGATTGGTGGATCTATAACTCCAGTCCTTCTACTTTTTTTATGGTAGGCGTTGACAATCACATTGTGACACAAGTTTACATTGCTGGTGAAGATTTGGATGCTTCTCCTTTTAAGGTTGGTCAGAAGCGCGATGAGATATACCGAATGACAATTATTGATTATGAAGTAACTGCGAATGTCGGTGAAAATATTTTCGTTTTCTCGATGAGTGAAGAAGATATGCAGACACGATTGCTTGTAAAATTTGAAGGGCTTTTTGCACAACTTTATATAGATAGAGAAACGGGTAAGCTACAAGGAATACGTTTCACTAATAGTAAAACCCTTGTTCTTCATCAACCATATGAAATGACTTATCAAGGTGAGCTAGTAATACCAACACCACCATCTTCCTTTTTACAGCAGGAAATTAATGTAGCAAATGCTGCGCAGCTTGACGATTTAATAAATGTAACTAGAGTTCAACATGATTTAACACCATTAAATATTAATGGTTCAATAGAAGAAGTTGCAAAAATGCATAGTGAAGATATGAAGGTGCACAATTTCCTCGCTCATGAATCACCAACAAATGGAGATTTAAAAAAGAGATTAGAATCACAGGGAATCGAATATAATGAGGCGAATGAAAACCTTGCGACTGATTATTTTGATGCGATTGAAGCAATGCATGGCTGGCTTAATTCATCTGAGCATCGAAATGTCATTTTAAATGATAAATATACGACAGTGGGATCTGGAGTATTTTTAAACTATTATACGCAAATATTATTAGAATCATCTTCACAGGGGCTGGATAGTGAGAAAGACTCTGAGGAACCAGTAGAAAATATTGATGAATCATCACCATAAATAAAAATTTAAGACTGAAGATAAACTTGGCGAAATCAAGTTTATCTTCAGTCTTTTTTCAAATGTATTAAGTATTGAAAGCAAAATGTCACCTACAGAAGTCCCCTTCTTCTATAGGTGAGATAAGCACAATGATCGCCTACATTTTTCGTCACAACGTTACATACGCCGTCATATGATAGAGAACCGAAAGGGGGAATGAAGCTTGCAATTAGCAGAGCTATTAAAAGACTGGCCGTGTAGCGTAACTGGGGGATCTATTCGCACAATTATAACAGGAGTCGAGGATTATGCTCAGGCGGTAAAACCTGGGGATATTTTTATTGTACGTAAAGGTAAGAAGACATCGGGAAGTCGTTTTGTAAAAGAAGCATTAGCCCGGGGTGCTGCCGCAATAGTTTCAGAGGAAAGTATTTCAATGCCTATTACCGATCAAAATATTCCTTTTGTTTGGGTTCCAAATACATCCTTATTTTTATCGTATGCGAGTGCAAAGCTTTCAGCCTTTCCCGCAGAAGCATTAACAGTCATTGCAATTACAGGTACAAATGGTAAAACAACAGTGAGTCATTTCGTGAGCCAATTATTAAGAGCCCTACATAAAAACGTTGCAGTTATTGGAACTGTAGGATTTTTCATCAATGAACAGAAACAACAAACCGTGTATGAGCAATTAACTACATTGCAGGCGAAAGAGTTGCATCCGATTTTAAAACAATGTGTACGAAATGGTGTTACACATGTTGTTTTAGAAGCTTCATCAATGGGATTACAGCAAAATAGACTTGATCATTGTGATATCGATTGTGGTGTTTTTTTAAATTTATCGGAGGATCATTTAGAAGATCACGGAGGACTCGAGGCATATAAGCGTGCGAAAAAAAGGCTGGCAGATTTATCGAAAAAGCTAGTGCTAAATGGAGATGATAATTTTTGCCGTTCCGTCGGTATTTATGATAAGAAAAAATCTTGCTCATTTGGCTTTGATAATCATAATGATTTACATATCCAAATTGTCAGTGAATCATTTGGAAGAACGGTACTTTGTTTACAAACATCATCGACTGAGCATATTGTGGAAATCCCTTTTGTTGGTAAATATCATGTGCAAAATGCCGTAGCCGCGTTGATGACTTTATGGCGCCTAGGTTTCTCAATTGAAGAGATAGCCGAGCATATGTGGTTGTTAAGGCTACCAGAAGGAAGACTTGAGAAAATAGACAATCCATTTGGAATTGATGTGTATGTAGATTATGCACATACTGCAGAAGCATTACAGGCTGTTCTGCAAACTTTTGATCGCTCGAAAACCCTTTACCTTGTATTTAGCTGTGGGGGGAATCGAGATAAGGCGAAACGTTTTGCGATGGGAGCAGTAGCTAGTAAGTATGCGGATGTCATTTTTTTAACAACTGATAATCCGCGTGATGAAGACCCAATTTTAATTAATGAAAGTATTATTGCTGGTTTTACTGAGCAGCAATATTATGAAATCTATCTAGATCGGAAAGTTGCTATTCATCAAGCATTAGCAAAGGCAGAAAAAGGCGATATTGTACTTGTTGCCGGAAAAGGGCATGAACAGACCCAACAAATAAAAAATCAAAAATTCCCTTTTTCCGATCAACAATGTATTCGAGATTACTTTTTAAATCTTATGTCTAAGGACGGCGTTGAATGACAAAGAAAGAACCAGTCGCAATTGCAAGTTTTCGTCCTGCCTCATCCTCGATATCACATTCCATCACAAGTGTCTGACGCCCTTTATGTACGAAACGTCCACGCGCAATAAGTTCTTTGTTGGTTGTTGTTGCAATATAAGAGATATTCATATTTGTTGTAACAACATTAAAGCCTTCTGGTACTGAACGTGAAGCAAGTCCTCCCATTGCTGCATCTGCAATTGTTGCAATAATCCCGCCGTGTGGTACTTTAATGGTATTATGGATAACAGGTGTAATGGGCATGCGAACTTCGCTAATTTCAGGCTCAAATTTGCCAACCATGTGTAAGGCAGCATTAATATAGCGTCGATGAATACCTTGTTGTTTATCGTGAAGGCCAGACAATAAATGTAGTAAAACATCCTCATCTTCAGCTGTACTATGCTGTAAAATCTCTGCAAGTAATTGTTCTATTTCCTTTTTAGACGATGGTGCCAATTTAAAAACTCCTTCATTTAAAATTATCAATAATGTAAAATTACCATAAAATCTGTTATGATGGAAAAGAGATTGGGGGAATTAACAATGATGATGACCTCTGACTGGGCAATCATTTTGGATGAGGCCGATGCGCTTTGTGAGATGATTCTTTCCTCTGAACCTGCGAAAATGCTGCAGCAAGCATATGATGCTGTGTATAGCGATGTCCAAATAGTCGAAGCTATTTATGCATTTAATCGCATGAAAGAGCAGTATGAAGATGTACAACGTTTCGGAAAATATCATCCGGACTATCATACAATTATGAAATCGATTCGTCAGCAAAAGCGCGCACTCGATTTAAATGAAAAGGTTTCAGCTTTAAAAATTGCTGAGAACGATTTTCAAGATTTACTTGATGAAATAAGCTTACTTATAGGGAAAAATGTTTCAGAAGCGGTAAAAGTTCCTGTAAGTAATCCGTTCTTTGCATCAGGTTCTTCATGTGGTGGAGGATGTGGCTCAGGCGGTTCTTGCTCTTGCTCTGCATAAACAAGGTAATACTTTTTCTTAGACTGTATGCAAACTCGGGTGAGTTTCTATACAGTCTTTTTTTATACTATAGTCATTAACATCAGGGTGTAATTACTGCAGAAAAATTATATAGTAAGTGCATAGGTGTTATAGCAATTAAAGGAGGATTAACAGATGAAGACTTTTCGAATTGCCGTTATACCAGGAGATGGGATTGGTAAAGAGGTAGTACCGGCGGCGATAGAAGTTCTTGATAAAGCCGCTCAATTAGATGGTAGCTTTCAATTTGAATGGACTACATTCCCATGGGGCTGTGATTATTATTTAGAAACAGGTAAAATGATGCCTGAAAATGGTATTGAAATTTTGAAAGGTTACGATCAAATCTTTTTAGGTGCTGTAGGCATGCCAGATTTAGTACCAGACCATATTTCATTATGGGGCCTACTTATTAAAATCCGCCGTGAGATGAAGCAAGCTATTAATGTGCGTCCAGCAAAATTGCTTCAAGGTTTACCTTCACCTTTACGTAACCCAAATGGCTTCGATTTTGTTGTTGTACGTGAAAACTCAGAGGGAGAATATGCTGAGAGTGGTGGCAGAATACATAGTGGACAGGATGAGGTTGCTATCCAAAATGCTATTTTTACAAGGAAGGGAACAGAGCGCGCCATGCGATATGCATTTGAAATGGCGAAAACTCGAAGCCAGCATGTTACAAGTGCCACAAAATCTAATGGAATTACATACAGTATGCCTTTTTGGGATGAAATATTTGCGCAAGTAGGTAAAGATTACGAAAATATAGGACAAGTATCTAATCATATTGATGCTTTAGCTGCCTTTTTAGTAATGAAGCCAGAAAACTTTGATGTCATTGTTGCATCCAATTTATTTGGGGATATTTTAACAGACTTAGGTGGTGCGATTATGGGAAGTATCGGAATTGCTCCAGCTGCAAATTTAAATATAGAAAGACAATATCCATCCATGTTTGAACCAGTCCATGGCTCTGCTCCAGACATTGCAGGACAAGGTATAGCAAATCCACTTGGACAAATTTGGACAGGTAAAATGATGCTTGATTTCTTAGGCTATCATGAAATCGGTACAAAAGTGTTAAATGCGATGGAGGCAACACTAGCAGAAGGTATTAAAACAGGCGATTTGGGCGGAACAGCGACATTACGTGATGTAACAGATGCGGTATTACATCATCTACACTAAAGCAAAACTTTAAACAGTGGGGTTTCTTCAGCCCCGCTGTTTAAAAATTAATTGGAATAATATAAATGAAATCGTAGGGAGAATATTCTTCCTTTTTTTTATGGGAAAATGTAAATTAGTTAAGCTAAATCATGAACTAAATTGTCTAATGTATAGAAGGGGGGTGAGTTACATTATTCGTTTAATTAAAAAAGCCCAAAAAGGAAATGAAAAAGCCTTTTTAAAACTTTTTCAAATGTATGAAGCAGATATATATCGAATGGCGTTTGTTTATTTAAAGAATGAAGAGGAGGCCCTTGATATTGTACAAGAAACCGCTTATAAAGCATTCGATAAAATTGAAAGCTTAAAAGAACCTGCGTACATTAAAACATGGCTTATTAAGATTACCATTAGTAATTCACTGAATCGTTTGAAAAAGTTGGAAAAGATTGTGCCTATGCAAAATGAATACATAGACAATATACAGTTTGAACAGGGTGACCATACCGTTAAAGTCTTGCTACAACAGATGCTAGAGGAATTAACAAGTGATGAAAAAGGAATTGTATTACTGAAATATTATGAGGGCTATACTTTTCAAGAAATTGCTGACACGCTCCAAATCCCATTAGGAACAGTAAAGTCAATTCTTTATCGTGCATTGAAAAAGTTACGTGTTCAAGTAGAGGAGGCAGATTTTTATGGATAAGTTAAAAGAGTCAGTAGAGTCAATTCCATTGCCGCAGGATTTACACAAAAGAGCAAAAATGGGTGTTAGCCAAGTAAAGAAAAAAAGGAAGAGAACATGGCTCATTCCATCAGTGGCTACCGTATTTCTAGCTAGCTCTATTACAGTTGGTGCTGCAATGAATGACAATGTGAAAAATTTGCTATGGCAAATTAGCCCTGAAATAGCTGCATTACTTCAACCAATAGAAAGTACTGTTGAATATGATGGAATAAAAATGGAAATCGTTTCAGCAATGCAAGATGAAGATATGGCAGTAGTGTATGTGACATTGCAGGATGTTGAAGGAAACCGTATTGATGAAACATTGGACATTTATGATTATTCCATATCAAAAGGACGGTCTTTTACTGTTGAAAGAATCGGTTATGATGCTACAACGAAAACAGCCTTAGTTCGATTTATGTCATTTAATGGGAGTAGTACAGATAATTTTAAGTTGAAAATTCGTTCTTTTTTAAGTGATAAATCAGTGTTAGAGGATGTAACATTCCCTCTAGATTTACAAGATGTTAAAGAACAACAAACAGAGCTTTTGCCAGATGGGACAATTCGAGGTGGAGCATCTCCTGAAGAGGATGTATATGTACTGCCTGCAGGTAAATTGAATATTCAACCCCAACTATATGACGGAATACGAATGACAAATATAGGACTTAATAATGATAAACTCTATGTGCAAATAGAGTGGCCAGCCAATAATGCGATTGAACACGGACAATTTTATTTGGTAAATCAAGCTGGGCAGAAGATTCATCCTACAGAGAGTTATTCCTATGGGAGAGATGAACAAGGAACACCCATTTATGCTTATAATTATGAGGAAAATATATTTGATGTAAAGGATATCGATCTAGCTGGGTATGGGTTGCAGGCCAAGATTTATACAGCTGGTCAATATGTGGAGGGTGATTGGGAAGCAACCTTTAAACTAAAAGAGATGAGTGGGCAGTCAGTGCCATTTGCTATGAATTTTGGTGACTGGAAAGCGAAAGAGCTGAAGATTTCTCCGCTGGGTTTAACAGTCATAGGGGAAGGCGATGCGACAGAAACGGAAGAATTAACGGCTACAATTGTTAATAAAGACGGAAGTCATAAGGAATTGACAAGTTTAGTTTCTTTCACGGATGAAAATCAAGTGAAACTAAAGTTAATGTCAGAGGAACCATTAAAGCCCGAACAAATTAAATCTATTATAATTAATGGATTTAAAGTGGATTTTTAACATAAGAGGACGTTTCTACGAATTATAGCTTGGTATGAGGGAAGTGCCATTATAGAAAATTCTTTGGAATGGAAGTATTCAACAACGTTTACAGAGTTATTTAACTTGATATTACAAATGGGCTTGATATTAGCCAACACGATTATTTTGTTTATTCAGCTAAATTCCAGCCTTTATCCCCTACTATTATGATGGTTAGTGTACTCTACATTCGGAGTGTAATTGGCTACTATTTAATAAAACGCAATACTAAATGAGCAGTTGGCTTTTGGGGATTAACAGGTGGTTTATGTGTTTTACTTAGTGGTTTAAGTTTTTAATTCACCAACTAGTGGAGGGAGAATTTTTTTTAGGGTACTTTAATAAGTGGAATTTTAAGTATAGCAGTTACCGTTATAGTATGGTTAAGAAATTCTAAGCATTATCTGATGGCAAAAATGAAAAATTTGTAAAGAAATGTATTTAAAGTAATGAGTGTTTTATGGAAACAAAGCATGTTAAATTAAAAAACTGCATCCACTCGGATACAGTTTTATTTTTTTCTAATCAGTGTATCCCCAAGAGGGATGCCAACCACAACAACCAAAATCGTTAGAATAAGTAGTCCTTGAAAAATAAAATATGCAACTTGATCGAACATCGTGTCTCTCCTTCTTTTTTAATAATTCCGACCTTATATTCTGTAACTAAACGAATAAAGAACAAAATCATTTGTGCTTTTAATAATATAGTTTACTTCATTACAACGTATGTATGCAGCCGTTATTTTTTATATTTTGTGATCTTCAACAATAGGACGCGGCTCTTTGGGTACAAATACTTATACTAAAAATGAGATTTTGCGCCAAAATTCATCATATAGGGCAGCTGTCTTTGTACCCGCTAATTATAATAGGTAGAGAATTAAAAAAGGTAAGGGCTGTTAAAAGAAGGCCCTTACCAATTAATGTGTTAATCATAATAAAATAGAGTCTACTCTCCATTTTATTATTTTTGTTTTTGTAGTAATTCTACAGCAATATCAGGTCGATCTGTAATAATACCTTTTGCACCATTGTGAATTAATTTATTCATTGTTGCTGCGTCATTGATTGTCCAATAATGAACAGGAATATTTAAATTATGCAGGAACTGGATAAATTTCGGAGATTCCAGTGTGATTACTCCTGATTTAGGTGGTATCTGGAATACGTCTACCTTTGGATGATATAAGTGTCCAAATTGGCTTGAGTAAGAGGCAAATGCTTTACGAATATCTGATTCACCTGCACCGAGCGCTACTTTATTTTGTGCATATAAATTAAAGCGATCGATTTGTTCACCGTAAAAGCTTGTGACAACTACTCGATTCTCAGCACCAAGCTCTTCAATTAAACGCCATAGTTTAGATGGCATTAAACTTCCTTCATACGTATCTGGTGCATCTTTAATATCAATATTTATTAACATGTTTGGAAAAGTTTCTAATAGTTCACGTAATGATACAACGTCTATTTTTTCATCTCGATAAGGATATTCCCCATCTAAATCTTTAAATTGATAACCGTGGTTTAATGCATTTATTTCTGCAAAAGTCATATCTGCAACAAGTCCATAGCCATCTGTCGTACGATCGACAGTATCATCGTGGAAAACGATAATTTCCTCATCTTTGGTTAAGCGTATATCTATTTCAAAGCCGTCAACACCTAACTGTGCGGCTTTTTCAAAAGCAGGCATTGTATGCTCAGGTGCTAAATGAGCACCGCCACGATGTGCGAGAATAATTGGGTGATCAAATTGTAACGCTTGTTTACCCTCTCGTTGTTGAGGTTTAGAAATAGCTTTACTACCTGCCCAAGCAGCTGCACTTGCCGCTGCGATTGCAAGAGCAATCTTTGTTTTCTTACCCATATTTGTCCTCCTTAACAATTAAATTAGTATAAATAGTACTGGCAATTTGACTTTTTCAGAGCAAAGCATCAGCTACAATTATGCCGATGCATAATTGATTTTTCAGTGAGCAATCTAACGTAAACTAGTACTCTCTAACTTGCATAAGTGAATGTAAAACGTGTAGTCAAAGTTGTATGCTTTTCCATTATAACGGAAAATCGAGCGTTCTGTCAGCTAAACTCTGTTGCTATCATTTTCCGGTCTATGGTATTCTTTTATGTAAGAAATGAGGGGAATACTATGAACGAACGCCAAGGACTAATCGTTTACGTCCATCAATTAAAACATGCGAAGTCTCTTCGAAAATATGGTCATGTTCTTTATATTTCTCGGAGGCAAAAATATGTAGTGATTTATTGCGAGCGAGAGGAAATTGAATCGATGACAACAAAACTACAACGCCTTCCATTCGTGAAAGACGTTGTAAAGTCTTATCGTCCATTTGTTAAAACTGAGTATGAAAATGCAAAACCAGATAAAGCGAAAGAATATGACTACAAAGCGGGTCTATAATACTATGTTAATGACGGAATATAGTGATGAAGTCTCATTATTCCGATCAAGTATTGATAAAATAGTTTTGATTCCGAAAATATAGAAGAGTGCTTTATTTCTACAACAACCGCTTTTCGATCTAGTCGTTTAATACTTTCTTCAAACATTTTTTGTCGCTGCGAAGGCTGCTCTTCATTATAAGGGATGCCTTCTCGACAAATATAAATCGGCATGAATTTACTTTCACCGACTGGTTTTAAAGCGACTGCTAAAGAGGCAACCTTTTTTTCTTCTTTAGTGGATGTTAGTATAAAGGCTTGGTGGAAGCGATCTTGATTGGTTTTCACTATTTCAAGTAGCTCATAAACATCACCATAGCCTTCACCTAATTCTATAAATTGTTGTGGCATAAAAATTGCACATCCTTTCCAATACACATAGTATCATGCTGCGGGAGGTCAAGCACATGAAATTTGCAATGAGTTTTTTTTCTATTTTAGCACTAATTATTACCGGAACGTTATTTTTTCAGTACCATGCTTATTCTTCTGACTTAGAGACAGGCAATGGCGAATTCCGTTATTCACAAGAGATAGAAATTGTCTATCGAGAAAATAGCTTGGATATTCGTCAACATTTTAAAAATTTACCCAACCAAAAAGTGAAGATAGAGTGGCCAGAAAATGCGATAAATCCTAGTTGCTTTATCGATAACGAAAAAAGTTGTGATCGCCTATCAAAAGAAGTCTCGTATTTTAATAAAGGGGAGACTAAATCACAATCTGTTTCATACATAATTCCAATTAAGGGTGGCTTACAAGATAAAATGCTCATCCAAAATGCTTTCGCCACATTAACGAATGGTGAATCATCTTACTCTGTTGTACATATTTCAACAGATAGTAAAACTGTTGGTCAGTGGGTAACGGGCTTGCCTTTAGTAGGTCAGCAAAAACTATCACTTGTTAACTATACAATGTTTAGTGGATATGGTACAGTTCGTGATATTTATTGGCAAACGGGTAATTTAAAAGTACAAGAGCAAACTCCTGTATTGTCTATTTATGCCCCGGGAGCTATTTCGAAGGATTTCTTGAAAGCATTGGAGAATTTTAAGTTTTTGAATGATCAACATATCGCTATTATTCAAGAAAAGAATCCAGTGAAAGAACATGATAACCGACTTTTATTTTTACCAGAGCTAACTGAACAAGCTGTTGAACAGGAAGTTATACTGTCGCAAATAAAGTCGCAATATAAGTTTGAAGATTCACCAACATGGTTGCCGGAAGTGGTGGCATCCTATTTAGTGAAAGATATGATTGGCTCAGATAAAGCTAAGAAAATCGTGAAGACGTTAAAAGAATATATGACAGCTAATCAAGAGTCGACATGGCAGGAAGCTTTGAATAAACTTGGGGAAGAGCCGATTTCCCCTGCATCAATGGACGAGCTTTTATCCGAGGTACTAGATGCAAAAACGTCTTATTTTAAGTTAAATGCTGCCCAAGAAAATGGCACATATCCACTATTATTTGAGGATGAACGAAGTGTTTACGTGAATGATGTTTTGAAAAAAGACGTTCGTGTAATACTTTATGAAGGGCAAGTATTATATAATGCTGATAAATTGTTACCTTATTTAGGCTATACTGCTGGTGAAGGTGAAAATGGGTATTATATCAATAGTGATAATCGTACCTTCCGATTCCCGAAAGAACCAGGATTTTATGTCTTTAATCAACGTAGATATTCGACGATTTCAGCACCGATTATTAAAATTGCCAATAATTATTATGTAGAAGAAGCTTGGCTACAACGATTATTTTTAGTAGAATTACAAAAAAGTGATGGTCGTATCAATATTAAGTTATTAACACAAGAACAAGAATAAATTTTTTGCAGCGGAGGTTCGTCTTTCGCTGCAAAAATGCTTTTATCTTCAATCAGCCTGTTGTTGCTGCGGCGACAACAGGGTTTTGACTGTGTGAAAGCGAAGCGACAGCATCAGCAACACCAACAATAATTAAGTCAAGGCGAAATTGATTTATGGAAAAAGAAAGTACGGTGATTTACCTATGAGAGTTGTAGCAGGAGAACGTAAAGGGATGCCTTTAAAGGCAATTGCAGGGAACACGACGAGACCTACAACTGATAAAGTAAAGGAATCCATATTTAATATTATTGGCCCATTCTTTGATGGAGGTACGGCGCTCGATTTATTTGCAGGGAGCGGTGGCTTAGGTATCGAATCTTTAAGTAGAGGGGCTGAGCACGCCGTATTTATTGAAAAAGATGCAAAGGCGTTCCAAGTACTACAGGATAACATAAAAAAATGTCGTTACGAGGATTGCTCTGAGCTTTTTCGTATCGATGCGAAGCGTGCTGTGAAAGCGTTATTAAAACGTGATATTACGTTTAAATTAGTATTTTTAGATCCACCATATCATCATAAAGAATATTATGACTTAGTGCAGATTCTTGTTGACAATGATAAAATTCAACATGATGGCATTATTTTATGTGAGCATGCAAAAGAAGTAGAATTACCACAAATATTTGGGGACTTTGTATTAAAAAGACAAGAAACATATGGCGGAACGATTATATCCGTTTATCTTCATTCGGAGGGTGTCTAAGACCCCTTGGACATTGATCGTTGCATAGAGGAAGAGGGAGAATAAGTTGTCAGAGAAGATTGCTGTAGTTCCTGGAAGTTTTGATCCGGTGACATTTGGTCACTTAGATATTATTAAACGGGCGGCAGATGTATTTGACACAGTTTATGTTGCTGTTTTAAATAATTCATCCAAGCAGCCGTTATTTTCAGTGGAAGAGCGCATGGCATTAATGGCAGAAGTCACTAAAACATTGCCTAATGTACGTATTGAAAGTTCATCAGGGTTATTAATAGACTATGCTAAGGAAAAAAAAGCAAAAGCGATTGTCCGTGGTTTACGTGCTGTTTCGGATTTCGAATACGAAATGCAAATTACTTCGATGAACCGTTTTCTTGATGAAACTATTGAAACGTTTTTCATTATGACAAAAAATCAATATTCATTCTTAAGCTCAAGCATTGTGAAAGAGGTTGCGAAATACGGTAGTGATGTTAGCGAGCTTGTTCCTGCTTGTGTTGTAGAAGCTTTGAAGGAAAAGTACTAACTTTTTTCAGCCTGTGTCCAAACGACTGTATTTGTTGCTAAACTTTCGCTACAAGACATCCGCTGAAATAGAGGAAATCATCTAAGTTCGCCACGCAAGCGACAGTAACGAGGCATAATTGTTAATAAACTAAAAGAGTGAGGCTGTGACAAAAACTAAAGCCTTAAAAAGCGCGGGAAATCAATTTTAAAAACGTTGATTTCCCGCGCTTTTTTGACGTAAAATTTTGTCATGGTTTTATCCATTTGACAAAAAATGGATTTAGGAATTATCATAATACTTTCTACGAAACTAGAGAGGGGAAATGATTGATTTCTCTACTGTGCTTACTCGTCCAGTCTTTACTCCTAAACCTTATCTTTTATTT
The DNA here is from genome assembly GCF_028674935.1 of Lysinibacillus sp. CNPSo 3705. Taxonomy (NCBI): domain Bacteria; kingdom Bacillati; phylum Bacillota; class Bacilli; order Caryophanales; family Bacillaceae; genus Lysinibacillus; species Lysinibacillus sp. CNPSo 3705. The sequence continues at coordinate 32,293 of NZ_JAQZSD010000013.1, forward strand.
ATTTTAAGAAAAAAAGAGCATAAATAGTGGGTACAATGATTATGCTAAGTAGGCGGAATTTTATATATGGTCGAACAGAAAGCTTGGCTGATTTCGCAATGACGAAAATTTGTAAATGAATGCTTATACTTTGCATAGTTAACAACATAACAACTAGTAATGGTAAATATGGGAGATTTGGAAATGCTGAGACGGTCATTTTAAGTCCATTTGTAACTTCAAGAATGGCTGCTATGGAAAGCTCGGCTGTATAGGGAAGTTTAGGTAGCAGTGAATCTAAGCCTTGCTGGACGATCGTCTGGATGGTAGTGAAAAAAATTATTGTAGTGCCAACTAATAGTATTGTCGGTGCTGTTTCTTTAATACTTTCAGAAAATGGTGCTGTATGCAAAGGTGTATTGTGTATGGAGATGCTAGGAGGATCCGTTTTACGAAATAAGAAGTAACCAGTTAGTAAACAGCAAATATTAAAACTATGTAGTAAACATAAAAACATCCATCCGAACGTATTACTGTGTAATAAATCAAGGCTTACAAAGCCTAGTACGAAAAGAGGACTAGGTGCGTGACATACGGCTAATAAAAAATTTGCTTCTTTTGGATGTAGTTGCCCACTGTTTTTTAAGTAAACAATCGTTGTTGCTCCAGATGGATACCCTCCGAGTGCGCTAATAATATAGGCTTGTACGTATAAAGAAGCTCTTTTTGTCTTAGTTCGCATAGGAGCTGTTAAACGAAGAAGCCATTGCGTTAAAATTAGGTAAGGTAATAAATACGGGAAAAGGGCCTCCATAAAAAGGTTTAAACCTAAATCAGTACCGTTATGAGCAGTTTGTGGGAATAACAAGAGTAATAGAATAAGAACTATGCAAATCGCTATTTGAATTATCGCATACATGTTATCATCTCGTTTCAACTTTTTGTCATTCACATAGGCAAATGCTAAAATCAATATATGTAAAAAAGGCAAAAACATGAACGTATGGTTTTGCGAGCGTCCTAGGAGGTGTTTTTCTTTGAAGAAAAAAATTAGTATTTATGCAGTGTTAATAGTCGTCATTTGTTTTTTAATGTTATACCGACTAGACGCTTATATCATGAAGCCGGGAAGTGCTTACGATGTCAGTAAATTCGTTAACGTTGAAAATAGTCACACCGATGATAAAGGATCAATGAGCTTAATGACGGTGGCTATGCAGCAAGCAACGCCTTTTTCATATTTATGGGCGAAAACTCAAAAATATCAAAAACTAATGGATATTGAGCAAGTTCGAAATCCATTGGAGGATGAAGAGGAATATAATGTTCGACAGTTTAAATTAATGTCTGATTCTCAATTTAATGCAAAGTATGTAGCTTTTCAGAGGGCTGGTCTCCAAACAAAAATTATTTTTAATGGTGTTTTTGTATTAAATGTCCTAGATGGCGGTGCTTCGGATAATGTATTAAAAGCTGGAGATGAAATTATTGAGGTTGATGGACAAAAAATTAAAAATCAACAAATGCTTGTAGATCTTTTAAAGCCAAAGCAACTTGGAGATAAGGTGACAATTAAATTTAATCGTAATACAAAAGAACAAGAGGTAACGATTACATTAAAGGAAATCCCTAAATCAGAAGAGAAAAGGGCAGGATTAGGTATTACTTATACTGAAAGTAAATCTATTGAAACAAATCCAAGTGTGTCTATGAAAACGGAGGATATTGGAGGTCCGTCTGCTGGGCTAATGTTTACCTTAGAAATTTTAGACCAACTTCTCGAAGAAGATTTAACGAAAGGATATGCTATTGCGGGGACAGGTGAAATGCTGGTAGATGGCTCTGTTGGAAGAATTGGTGGAATAGACTATAAAGTTATTGCCGCTGATCGTGATGGTATGGAAATCTTTTTTGCACCAGATGATGAAATTACGCCAGAAATGAAAGCTAAATATCCTGAACTGGAATCTAATTATGCTACAGCAGTAAAGACTGCGAAAGAAATTGGAACAAAAATGAAAATAGTTCCGGTTAAAACTGTGGATGATGCAATCGCATATTTAAAACAGTTACAGACGAAATAGGTTTTACTGTAACGATGGTTAGTTTCCGTTGCTGTTGGGTTCTTTCCTGGGAGTGTCTAATGAGACGCTTGGGCAATTAAAGAGGTTTGTCTAGCAACATCGGCAGCACGAAGGTGTATTACAGGGAGTAGCTCCTAGCCTTCGTTCCTCTAATCGCTTACTTACGCTATGGAAAAAATGATAAAAAAGCCCGTGCTCAAAATTAATTGAGTAACCGGCTTTTTTTGTTTACCTTGATGTTTGAAAATTTTTCTTAATTCTCTGCTACAAGTTTTATTATTTCTCCTTCTTCATTAACTACGGCAATCGCCTTTGTAGTATCTATGTTGTTAATAGCATAAATTTTTGTTCCAACTGGATAAATATTCGAAGACAATTCTTTACTGTCTTGCTCTTTGTTGAGGTCGTATTTTACTTCGCCTAACTTTTCGCCAAGTTGGTTATTTTCTAAAACTTCTTCAGTCATCATGTAATGTGTATTATTGTACTTTACGAATTGAAATGCCCAAGAAGATGAAGAATTGCATCCTATTAACAAGAAAATGAACAAAAAACAATAACAATATAAAGAATACTTCAAAGCTATACCTCCAGAAGAAATTTCTTGTGGTTGTCCATTTCTTAAAAACGAATCGGTGGTGTTTGATAATCTTTAGGAAGACTTTGCCCTTTTGTTCCTTGTTCTATACTTAAATTGTATACCTCTGCTGCATGTATATCTACAGCAAGCATAGCATCGTCCATAGCAGCTACACGACTGATTAAAGGTAAAAGTATATCTTTTTTATGCATGCCTAAATATCGTTGTCCCTTCGTGCTCATACCAAGTAAACGTATGCTAGATGGGGCGTCAAAGCTTTGCAACTGTTCCTTTGTAAACCCAGTATAAATGTGTGTGAGCATGCGTTGAAGTCGCGTCCAAGTATAGCGTTTTGATTTAATTTTCTCCATAAAGCTACTGAATGAATGACTTGTTTTCGCTGCTTTAATTAGAGCGTTTTCAATGCCTTCTGTTACTTCTGCATAGCGCGTAAGTTCGTGAGGTGTGTGACGAATAAGCGTAAACTGTAACAATGGCCAAAAAGCTTCCCAACTTGCAAATTCACCATGTTTTTCGTACCAATCCGCTAAATAATCAAACGATGCTTTAGGGAGAAAATCTTCCACACTTTGAAGCGTGTTGGTTGTTGCTAGAGCCTTGCGTATTCCTGTGGCACTAGCTATGGATGCCCCCTCTTGCAAAGCGTCGTGGTAGCCTGCAACAATGCGAGGGATCGTTAAAGGTTTGATGTTACTACCTAGAGTCGTGGCAGCCTCAATATAATGAAAACCAAGTATATTGTTTGGTTGTCCCAAATCAATGTATGCAGCAGGAAATTTTTGAGAAAGCTGTTCATAGGCGTAATGTAGACTTTTGGGATAGCTTGCCCCCGTTTTAAGGCTTTCTTTAATAAGAGTGTTATAGTCAGCGCGATGATTATTAATGAGCTGAAACGTATTCATAAAGGGTTGAATGGAACCGTCTTCGCTTCCAAAGGCAAAAGAATCGCAACCAATTGCAGATAGTAAGGAAATTGCTCCTTTTGCGAAATCAGTTGCAGGTGCGGTACTATAAACGTAGGGTAGTTCAATGACAATATCAACACCACCTGCAAGAGCCATTTTTGTACGTGTCCATTTATCAACCATGGCTGGTTCACCACGCTGCAAAAAATCTCCACTCATGACTGCAATGGCAATATCCGCTTGTGCTACTTTTTTTGCCTGCTCCAAATGATAGGCGTGTCCGTTGTGAAAAGGATTGTATTCAACAACTATTCCGACTGCTTGCAAATTTAAGCCCCCTTTACCAATGTCATTTGCTTCTCGTTCTTACTTAGAATATAGAACGGTTTGGAGCAAATACAGTTTTATAATATTTAATTATAGGTGGGTTTTATTGTGGTGACAAGAAATTATCTTGACATCTATTTTTACACATTATATAATCAACAGTGTTGTCTCGAGGTGATTAAACGAATGAAATGGTCAATTCATCAATTATCTAAATACCGCCAAAACGGGATGCCAATCGATGCCTATGTCCAACTGGACGAGGTGATGGAGCGAAACCAGGATATTCGAGCAATTTCGCCCGTTCATGTAAAAGGGCTATGTACTTTCGGTGCATCGCAAATGACATGTCAGCTAACTGTGGCAGCGACGTTAACATTACCATGTGCACGCACATGGGAAGATGTTGAGTTTCCTATCGAAGTTGAGACAGTTGAAATTTTCAGCTGGATTGACGAGGAAAAACGAGGGGAAGATGACGGAGATATTCACTATATTAATGGTGAAGTAATCGACATGAAGCCGGTTATTGAGGAGTTAGTACTTCTTGAAGTACCTATGCAAGTGTTCAAGGAAAATTCCGAAGGGCAAGTGCATGGTGGGAAAAATTGGACTTACACGACGGATGAAGACGTTGAACTACACAAAAAAGCTGACGAACAAAAAGTGGATCCAAGACTTGCTAATTTAGCTAAGTATTTTGATCAAACAGACGAATAGACGATCTGTAAGGAGGTGCCATCAATGGCTGTACCATTTAGAAGAACTTCTAAAACTGCAAAAAGAAAGCGTCGTACGCATTTCAAATTATCTGTACCTGGTATGGTAGCTTGCCCAAACTGTGGTGAAGCTAAATTATCACACCGTGTTTGCAAAGCTTGCGGACAATACAAAGGTAAAGAAGTAGTAAGCAAATAATACAGTGTTTGCTCACTTAAAAGGCTAGTAGAGAGACCATGGCTCTTTACTAGCCTTTTTGTTGGTTTGAAGAGACGGAATTTTCCGGCAATAATGAAAAGATATATAGTACTATAATAATTGTATGATACAATTTATCCATCGGGACAAAGGGGGAAATAGTATGGCTTACATAATTGATAACAAAGAAGGTATTATGACGTTTACGATTAATCGAGAAGAAAAACGGAATGCGGTAAATGATGAGGTTATGGATGGACTACAAGAAGTCATTACATATATTCGAAATCATGATGATGTTCGTTTTTTAGTCGTTACGGGAGTAGGGGATAAATCATTTTGCTCGGGAGGTGACTTATCTGAATTCCATACGCTCGAAACAGAGGATGAAGCGTTTGGGATGTTAAGTAAGATGGGCGAAATATTATACGAGCTTGCAACGTTGCCTGTGCCAACAATTGCGTTGATTAACGGAACAGCGGTTGGTGGAGGTTGTGAAATTGCAACAGCTTGCGATTTTCGTCTAGTGGCAAGTCATGCGAAGTGCGGTTTTATACAGGGGACATTAGCAATTACGAGTGGCTGGGGAGGCGGTACATACTTATTCGAACGAGGATTACGCCATGATCGTGCGATGAAGATGCTAGTCGATGCGAAGCCATATTCAGCAGAATTACTATATGAGATTGGTTGGGCAATGCGCGTTTTTGAAGGTTCAAAAGAAGCGGCATTGAATAATTTTATCGAACATATGCGTAAAATTCATCCTTCTGTTCATAAGGCTTATAAAGAAATTGAGCTTCGTAAATGGCGTGAGCGAAATATGTATGAACGCGTTATGGAGGAAGTTCGTACATGTGCGAAATTGTGGGAAAGTGAAGCTCATCACGAGGCAGTTGCTAATTTCCTAACAAAGAAAAACAATAAATAATGTATAACGGCAGTGATTATAACAAAACATAATCACTGTCTTTTTTAATTCGATGATTCTATTTTGCTCGTTCACGCATATAGTAGTAAAAAATGCGAGGGTGATAGATTATGGAATTGAAAAAAAGAAAAGATCAATGGACAAAGGAAGACGATGAAAGATTAGCAGAAATTGTGTTGCATAATGTGCAAAATGGCAAAACACAGCTAGAAGCTTTTGAATTGGCTGCTGCTGAACTAGGTCGTACAAAACAAGCTTGTGGTTTCCGTTGGAATAAAACATTACGTAGTCAATATAGTCAGTCACTACTAGCTGTCCGAAATCAGCCGCAACAATCGATGCGAAGTCATTTGAAACTGGCATTAACAAGTTTTGATGAATTAACAGAAGCCTATCAAAGTCTTGAAGTAAGGCACCGTGAATTACAAAATGAGCATGATAAACTAGTGAAATGGTTGCAGCAAGGGTATTCTTTAATGAAAGATTAAATAAGGATGCTGCCAAAAGTTAAACGTGCTGTAGAGTAAGTACTTAGAAAAAATGTAAACTTGTGAAAACATAGTGCTATGTTTCAAAAAAATATTTATCCCTCATTAACGGTCCGATTCAATAAGTGAAGGTTGATAATTAGTGAGCAATAACGACTGATTAAAGTTTCACTTTTTATATTATCGTAAACACTTAGTCAATCCTGTATAATAAAAGAACCTGCATAGGAGGTGCCTTAGAAATCATTCTAAGGCACCTCCTTCTGTAGAAAGGGACGATAAGGATCATTTAACTTGTCAGTGGTTGTCTTTTGTGCCGGAAACGAACGACAGGTGCATGTGTCACAAGATAGAAGAACTCAGCTAAGAACGCCACGTCCTGTGGCATTTATCTGTGAGAAAGCAAAGAGTCGGTTACATATGTTTTCTGTGCGAAAGCGAAGCGACAGCAACATATGTTTTCTGTGCGAAAGCGAAGCGGCAGCAACATATGTTTTCTGTGCGAAAGCGAAGCGACAGCATCCATTATATCGAGGTAAAATTGATTGATGGTCTTTAGCGGCTATAATGTAATCGCAGTAGAACTGTTTAGGAGGGCGTTCTCTTATGTTAGATCGTCCATTGTAAATGTGGGAGGTGTAATGAGTTGTGGATGTAGCGATTATTGGTGCAGGTGCTGTAGGCCTGTTAACGGCAAGCTTTTTAGCTGAGTCTGGTATATCTGTAACGTTGGTTTCAAGAAGGCGGGAACAGATAGATGAACTTAATGCGAAGTATTTAACACGAGTGAATGTTGATGGAACGAAAACTGAACAAAAAGTTGCTTCAACTACGAACTTAATGGAGTTATCACAGCAAGATTTAATTGTAATTGCTGTTAAGTATGGTCAATTACAAGAGCTTTACGGACAATTATCTGCGTTACCAAGTACAGTTTCGTTGTTGTTTATGCAAAATGGTTTAGCGCATTTTGATGAAGCTCTTCGTTTGCCACAAAAAAATATTGCCTTTTGCTCTGTATCTTTTGGTGCTCAAATGATAGATCGGGCAACCGTACAACATAGGGGTGTGGGTGTTTGCAAAATGGCGATAGAGCGAGGAAACGGTGATGCGTTTAACAATTTGCTACAATTGAATAATTCCTTGTATCCGTTTGAGTTGGTTGCTAATGCTGAACAAATGTTATTTGAGAAAGCGGTATTTAACTGCTTGATTAACCCATTAACGGCTATATTGCAAGTGAGGAATGGAGAGTTAGTAACGAATAAGCAAGCGTTTTTATTGATGCAAACTATCTATCAAGAATTAACGGATGCTTTTGAAGGCATAGAACAAGCTATCCCTTTTTCCAAAGTGATAGAGTTATGTGAAATAACAGCGAGCAATACATCATCTATGCTAGCGGATCGGTTATGTGGGAAAAAAAGTGAAGCTGACACGATTGTAGGGGTAATTTTAGAAAAAGCTCTAGCGAAAGGTCATAATTTGCCTACTTTACGCACTTTATACTACCAAGTACTTGCGATAGAGGAGAGCGGTGAAAGACGTTGAAAGATTTTTTACATATAGTAATAAGTGTCATTATTTTTTGTCCAATCCTCCTTTTTGTGATTGTCTATTTAATTAGTCGAAAGGTTAAAATTCGAGGCACTCATGCTTTTGGAGTCGCATCGGACGTGACAACAGTGTGTTTGTTTTTTTCAGTACCACTAGCAATTGGTGTGCTGTGGAATGTCGATGTTAGTGCGCTATTAGTAACGTTTGCGATAATGATGGCGATGATTTTTACATATATTGATTGGCGGACGAAAAAGGAAATTGAAGTGAAATCGCTTCTTAGGAAAATTTGGCGCTTTCAATTTTTAGTGTTAAGTACAGCATATATTGTTCTTTGTATAGTAGGTGTTATTCGATCTGTTATTGAATATTTACAAGCTGTCTAAGCATTTTCTTTTGATGTTGATGCCATAAGCGTTAAAATAATAGCATTAAAGATTGTAATAACTCTATATTGCAAATAAATTAAATAAAATTCCTTGTGCGACAACGTTTGAGTATCTAACAAAAATCGTATACCGTTTTTTGAATATTTGTTGGAGTTTGTCGATTTGATAAACCGTTCAAATTGCTTAGTAGTATTAAAAGGGATTTATTTTATTACAAGTTTGCTTATGAAGAGTAAGAAGATGATTTAGTGAGTAGAGGAGTTTGTGTTAAATGAAACTGGAGTCAATCCAAGTACCCATAAAAAATCGTTTGCTAGCAGATTATTGGTCGTCGAATACTGCTATCCATGAGTTTTTTGAATACGCATACAACGATAAATCTTTTGAAAAACGAGCGCAATATTTAGATCAGCATGCATATGATCAAAAAGAATTAACAGCCATCATACGTCAATTTATGGAGCCGCTCGGATTATCGAAGAAAGCGAATGAACATTTGCAGCAACTAGAGCAAGGGGCTGTTGCAGTTGTCGGTGGGCAACAAGCGGGTATCTTAACAGGCCCTCTTTACTCAGTGCATAAAGCGATTTCGGTCATTGCATTAGCGAAAGAGCAAAGTGCAAAACTTCAGCGACCGGTTGTTCCTATTTTTTGGATAGCTGGTGAAGATCATGATTTAGAGGAAATTAACCACACGTATACAGTATGTGGTGAAGGTATTAAAAAACGTGTTTACGGTGAACGTTCAAGACGCAAAACGATGGCTTCTGAAACAAGTATAAACAAAGAATCAATGACACAATTAATCAATACGATTGCGAAGGATATGGGCGAAACAGCATTCACTGAACTGCTTGTGAAACAATTAGTGGAAACTCTTAATGAGTGTGAAACATTTACGGACTTCTTTGCGCAACTTATGAATCAATTGTTTAAAGATGAAGGTTTATTGATGATTGATGCAGCGGACTTTAAATTCCGCCAATATGAGCGTGATAAATTTACCCGCATCATTCATAAAAATGAAGAAATTGCTAGAGTGGTGACAGAAAAAGAAGCGGAGCTTGAACGTGCAGGCTATGGCAATCCTATTTTGGCATCAAATGAGGCGGCCAATTTATTTTATGTAGAAAATGGGGAGCGCCATCTTTTAGAACGAAAAAATCAGCAATTTGTAAATCTAGCTGCAAATATTAAGCTATCGCGTGAAGAAGTTTTAGAAATTGCCGAAAAACATCCTGAGCAATTAAGTAATAACGTTGTGACGCGTCCGCTAATGCAGGAAATGACATTGCCTGTGCTTGCGTTTGTTGGTGGACCAGGGGAGCTTGCGTACTGGGCGACATTGAAAGATGCGTTTACGGTACTAGGCTTACAAATGCCGATTTTTGCTCCGCGTCTTCATATCACGATTGTCACAAGACATGTAGAACAACTTTTACGTGAATATCGTTTAAGTGTTGCCGATGTTTGGGGTGGAAAAGCGGTACAGCTTAAAGAACAGTTTATTGCTGAAATACAGGATGCTGAAGCGAAGCATCAAATTCAGGTGATGCAACAAGATCTTTTAGAAAAGTATGAGGCCCTTCAACTTTATTTAGAAGAGCAACAACTATTACTAGATAAAATTCTTGTGAAAAATAAAGAGAATCATCTAAAGCAATTTGAGTATTTACAGCAAAAGGTTGAACAAACAGTCCTTAACAAGCATGAAACGACAATTCGAAAATTTATGACGCTACAAAATGAGTTGTATCCGAATGAAGGATTCCAGGAAAGAACTTATAATCCTTATCAATATTTTAATGAGTTTGGACCTATGCTAATTACTGAAATGCTGAAACAAAATTATAGCATTGGCAAACACCACTATTTAATTTATTTATAATCCTAAAATTTGTAACTTTATACCCAATTAACAGTTTAATACAATATTAACTTGATGAATGATGACGACATAAATAGTAAATGGAGAGCTATCCTACTAAGGGTAGCTCTTTTTTTGTGTCATTTATCATGGGTTCGAAATGTTGTTAAAGGTCTATTCACGTATTAAGTGTTAAAATGTCAAGTTTTTTTTAAAAAAAGTGGTGGAAAGTGGGGGGATGTGGTACATTATTTAATAAAGTGGGGTGAATAGCATGTTCATGGGAGAATATCAACACTCTGTTGATGCGAAAGGACGATTAATCGTGCCCGCAAAATTTCGTGACGCCTTAGGCGAAACATTTGTTGTGACGCGCGGACTTGATAATTGTTTATTTGGCTATCCTATGAATGAATGGCGAAAACTCGAAGAAAAATTAAAGGACTTACCGATGACCAAAAAGGATACACGTGCTTTTGCAAGGTTTTTCTTTTCTGGAGCAACGGAAGTAGAAATAGACAAGCAGGGGCGCATAAATATTCCTTCAACTCTTATGCAGCATGCACATCTTGTGAAAGAATGTATCGTGTTAGGCGTTTCGAATCGAATTGAAATATGGGCGAAAGATGCTTGGGAAACTTACTTTAGTGAGTCGGAACAATCCTTTAATGAAATTGCAGAAAATATGATTGGCTTTGATTTTTAAAATTTATTTAGTTAAGGCCCGAAGGGAGCGAGTGGTATGTTCGATCATACAACCGTGTTATTAAAAGAAACTGTTGATGGGTTGAACATCGATCCTGATGGTGTATATGTGGACTGTACGTTAGGTGGAGCAGGACACAGTGAATATTTAGTACAACAATTATCTGAAAAAGGGCGTTTAATTTGCTTCGATCAAGATATGACAGCTATTAACAATGCAAAAATTCGATTGGCGCCATATATTGAGCGTGTGACATTTGTTCATTCGAATTTCCGCTATTTAAAAGAAGAGCTATTAGCGCTTGGTATTGAGCAAGTTGATGGTGTTTTATATGATTTAGGCGTATCTTCACCACAGCTAGATACACCAGAACGTGGCTTTAGTTATCACCATGATGCACCTCTAGATATGCGCATGGATCAAACAGCAACACTTACAGCATTTCATGTTGTGAATGAATGGGCATATGAAGATTTAGTACGTATATTTTTCCGTTATGGAGAAGAGAAATTTTCCAAGCAAGTTGCTCGTAAAATCGAAGAAGCACGTAAGGTGGCACCGATTGAAACAACCGGCCAACTTGTAGAACTTATTAAAGAGGGTATTCCAGCAGCGGCTCGCCGTAAAGGTGGACATCCAGCGAAGCGCATATTCCAAGCAATACGAATTGCTGTTAACGATGAGCTAGGCGCGGCAGAGGATTCGTTAGTCGATGCGATTGATATGATAAACGTAGGTGGACGCATTAGTGTCATTACGTTCCATTCATTGGAGGACCGCCTATGCAAGACTATTTTTAAGGAAGCGTCATCATTACCGGAATTACCACCGAATTTGCCAGTGATTCCAGATGACATGAAGCCAACTTTAAAGCTTATTACGAGAAAGCCGACTCTTCCTTCTGATGAAGAATTGGCAGTAAACAATCGTGCTCGTTCAGCAAAGCTTAGAGTGGTTGAGAAAATTAACGACAAAGGGCGTGAGTAAATGGCAGCAGTTCGTGTAAGGCAGCACCAGCAACAACAAGTGCAACAACCGATAACACCCCCTAGTCCACAACCCACTATTATCCGTCGTAAAAAAACGAACCAGAAGTTTGAAAAAACAATGCTAATTGTTTTAGTTAGCATTGTTGCTGTATTATCGGTACTCGTTTTGAACAAGCAAGCAGCAATTCAAACGACAAGCATGGACATTCAAAAAATCGAAACTGAAGCAGAAGAGATTGCTAAACAGAATGTTGACTTGACAGTTCGTGTGAGTGAACTTTCTACATACGATAACATATGGAAAAAAGCTAAAGAACTCGGTTTAACTCAAAATGAGAAAAATGTAAAGGTAGTGCCGGGAGAATGAAAAAAAAGAGATTTCGATTCCAATGGGGAGCCTTTCTATTATTAATTTTTTATGGAGGGCTCTTTTTTCTATTGTTTTCAAGAATGTTTATGTTACAGGTGACAGGTGAAGTGGAAGGACAAGAGCTTGCGGCAAGAGCAGCTGCAAAATATAGCAAAGAAAGTGCAATATCAGCAAGCCGTGGGAAAATTTACGATACAAATGGACAAGTCATCGCGGAAGATACACTTAGTTATCGACTAATCGCCGTCGTCAATGAACAAGCCACGACGGATGAAAAAAAACCTCGCCATGTAGTAGATGCTGAAAAAACTGCAAAAATATTAGCAGAATATATTCCTATGGACGAAGAGAAAATCTATAAACAGCTTACTAGGGTAAATAATAAGGGCAAAAAGCCTTATCAAGTTGAATTTGGAAGTGCAGGCCGTGGGATAAGTCATGATACTATGAGTAAAATCAAAGCGGAGAAATTACCAGGGATTGTATTTATCAACGATTTAAAACGTTATTATCCAAATGGTATCTTTGCCTCGCACTTAATTGGTTTCGCACTAAAAGAGGAAAATAAGGATGGTACGTTCACGACAAAAGGAAAAATGGGTCTTGAGCTTACTTATAACAAAGAACTAACCGGAAAAGACGGTAAGGTTGAATATGAGACAGATGCTTTCCATTATTTATTGCCGAGTAGTGAAAAAATGGTGACGCCTGCGAAAAATGGTGATGACATTTATTTAACACTAGATAAAACAATTCAAAGTTTTTTAGAGGAAGCGATGACAGCGGTTGAAAAGGAATATAACCCTGAATCGATGACAGCTATTGTGGCAAATCCGAAAACTGGTAAAATCCTAGCGATGTCACAACGACCTACGTTTAATCCTGATACACGAGAAGGCAATAATATGAAATGGCTGAACGAAGCTATTGAAGAGACCATTGAACCAGGTTCGACGATGAAAACGTTCACGCTCGCCTCGGCTATTGATACAGGTGCGTGGGATCCAAATGCAAGGTATAAGTCAGGAACATACATGGTTTTTGGTAAGCCTATTAGAGACCATAATAATGGGTATGGTTGGGGTACGATTCCTTATTTAGAAGGCTTCCAACGTTCATCTAATACGGCAATGGCTCACCTTTTAAAGCGAATTGGTAACGATGTATTTTTTGATTATTTAGATCGATTTGGATTTGGTAAGAAAACAGGCATTGATTTACCAAATGAAGCGTCGGGTACACTTTTATCGAAATATCCAGTAGAACGAGTGACAACAACGTTCGGTCAAGGTTCTACGGTAACACCGATTCAGTTAATTCAAGCATTGACAGCGATCGCGAATGGTGGAAAGATGATGCAACCTTACGTTATTGATCGAATAGTCGATTCCTCAACAGGGGAGGTTATCCAAAATCATGAGCCCGTTGTCAAGGGACAACCAGTTTCAGCCGACACAGCGAAGCAAGTAAAAGAAATCCTTGCATCTACGTTAACAGCTAAGGAAGGTACAGCGAAGGATTTTATCCTTGATGAATATGAAGTTGCAGGGAAAACAGGTACTGCCCAAATTCCTTTAGGAAATGGTAACTATTCATGGGGAGCAAATGAATTTTTGTATTCTTTCTTAGGGATGGCTCCTGTAGATAACCCTCGGCTCATTATGTATGTTTCCGTAAAAAGGCCAAAGCTAAAGGGTGACCCTGGTTCTATACCAGTTTCAAAAGTATTTAACCCCGTTATGTTAAATAGCTTAAAGTATTTAAATGTGAATACCGAAGATGTAAAGCATGTTGACGAGACAAAAATACAAGATTATACAGGTAAAAGTGCTGATGCTATACAAGTAGAGCTTGCGAACGATGGTTTAAAGCCTGTTATTGTTGGTAGTGGCGGTAAAATTATTGACCAATATCCAAAAGGTCCTCAAAAACTAGTAAAAGGTAATTTTGTATTTTTAAAGACTGAGGGCGATATAACGTTACCAGATTTCACTAATTGGTCGTTGCGTAATGTACTTGCTTTTAAGACAATGGCAAATTTAGAAATGGATATTGTCGGAGAGGGCTTTGTAGCTAGTCAGAGCCTTACGGCAGGAACAGTAATTTCAGATAGTTCACCGATTGTCGTGCAGCTGAAAACGCCAGCTGAAAGCTTTAAGCAAGATGTAGAGACCCCACCCGAGGGTGAAACAACTGAATAAACCCTGAATAGAAGCCCACTTTATTTCATACGTTGTAAAAAACAAGGTGTGATGTCGAATGAAGTGGATTTCTATCCATTCCAAAAAGCGATTGCGTATTTTATACGTATTGTTTATGTTTGTAGCTGTTGCGGTTGTTATTAGGCTTGTCTTCTTACAAGTATTAGATCAAAAAGATTTGACAAAGAAAGCCGAAGAGAATTGGGACCGAGAAATTCCTTTTGCCAATGAGCGAGGGCATATTACTGACCGTAAGGGGAAAAATATTGTCACAAATAAGCTTGCGCCAACTTTGTATTTCATGCCTTCGCAAAGTAAGGATATTGAAGGAGCAGCAGCGAAAATTGCACAAGTTTTGGGAGTAGATGAACAAAAGCTGTTGGAAAAAATGAAGAAAAAAGCCTACTTAGTAAAGCTGGCACCTGAAGGAAAAAATATTTCGTATGAAAAAGCAGTGGAATTACAAGGTCTGCAGATTGAGGGATTATATAGCGGTGTCGATTATACAAGGGATTATCCATACGGCACCTTACTATCTCGTTTTTTAGGCTTCACAGGTTATGATGCTCAAGGTTTAGCAGGAATTGAATATGAATATGATAAGTTGTTAAAGGCTAATTCTTCTGCAATACGGATCTTTACAGATGCGAAAGGGAATAATTTACCGAACGTAAAGAGTGCATGGAAGGCTGGTGAAGATGGTGCAACGATCGAGCTAACGGTAGACGTAGATGTACAACAGGTCGTCGAGCGTGAACTGTCACAGGCAATGGAGCGCTATGATGCTGACCAAGCGATGGCGATTGCCATGAATCCAAATACTGGCGAGATTTTAGCGTTATCCTCATATCCAACCTTCGATCCGGCAGCATATCAAACGGTAGAGCCTGCTATCTACAATCGGAATTTACCAGTTTGGATGACTTATGAGCCAGGGTCAACGTTCAAAATTATAACGCTTAGTGCTGCTTTAGAAGAAAATGTAGTGGATTTAGAGAAGGATACTTTTTATGATCCAGGCTATTCAATGGTTGCAGGAGCAAGATTGCGCTGTTGGAAACGTGAAGGTCATGGCTCTGAAACCTTCCTTGAAGTTGTAGAAAATTCTTGTAACCCTGGCTTTATTGAATTAGGTCAACGAATAGGTAATGAAAAACTACTACAATATGTTAAAGATTTTGGTTTTGGCAAAAAAACAGGTTCTAACATCGCTGGCGAAGCTTCAGGGATTTTATTTTCCAAAGATGCTTTTGGACCTGTTGAGCAGGCCACAACTTCATTTGGCCAAGGTGTTGCCGTAACACCCATTCAGCAAGTGCAAGCAGTAGCCGCAGCAGTAAATGGGGGCAAGCTTTATACGCCATATGTAGTGAAGAAAATTATTAATCCCAATACTGGAGAAGTTATAGAACAGACTAAACCGGAAGTTAAAAAACAGGTTATTCGTGAGGAAACGTCTGCAAAGGTACGAGGTGCATTAGAATCTGTTGTAGCAAAAGGCTCAGGACGTCAAGCTTACCGAGATGGATTACGGATTGGTGGCAAAACAGGTACAGCACAAAAGGTGGAAAATGGGCGTTATAAAGATGGTGAATATATCGTATCATTTATTGGCTTCGCACCTGCGGATAATCCGCAAATTGTCGTTTATGTAGCAGTAGATAACCCGAAAAAGGGAACACAGTTTGGCGGTGTGATCGCAGCTCCAATCGTTGGACAGATTATTGAAGACGTTGCACCTTTTGTTGGCATTGAAAAATCGAAGGAACAGCTTGAAAAGGATTATCGTTGGGGTGACCCAATTACTGTGAAGGTACCAAGTTTTATTGGTCAAACGAAGGACGATATTGCCAAGCAACATTATCCATTCCGTATTGAATGGCATGGAGAAGGTACTAAAATTGGCAATCAACTGCCTGAAGTGGATAGTGTTATTAAACAAGATGGCACCATTCATCTTTATTTAGAGAACTAATATAACTTTACCTTTAAAAAATGGGAAAGAACCACTATTATAATGAAGGGTAGTAATAAATACATGAAAGTTTGTGCTTTTTTCTTCAAGAAGAAAGTGAAACAAGATTTAAAGGAGATTTTTCAATGAAACTCGCAACAACACTTACCATTTTAGCTATTGCTTTTATAGTAACAGTTATCCTGGCACCAATTAGTATTCCACTTCTTCGCCGATTAAAGTTCGGTCAAAGTATTCGTGAAGAGGGACCACAATCCCATATGAAAAAAGCTGGTACACCAACAATGGGTGGCATTATTTTCTTACTTGCCATTATCCTCACTACTGTTGGTGTAGGTAGCTTTTTAGATTTATTTACAACACAAACCGTCGTACTGTTATTAGTATTAATAGGGTTTGGGTTAATCGGCTTGTTTGATGATAGCTTAAAGGTTGTTTTTAAACGTAATTTAGGACTAACATCACTTCAAAAGCTTATTGGTCAAATTGTCATTGCAATTTTGGCCTATTTCTTACTACATGTAGGATCGTTTGATACAACACTTGCTATACCATTTACAGATTGGACGATCGATCTTGGTATTTTCTATGTAGCCTTTTTAATTTTCTGGTTAGTGGGCTTCTCGAATGCAGTGAATTTAACAGACGGATTAGATGGACTTGTGGCAGGTACTGCATCTATTGCCTTTGCAGCATTTGGTGTTATTGCTCTGTTCCAAGATCAAGCTGATATCGCCTTATTTACATTTGCGGTAACAGGTGCGTTATTAGGATTTTTACTTTTTAATGCGAATCCTGCAAAGGTATTTATGGGGGATACGGGTTCGTTAGCATTAGGTGGAGCTTTAGCCATGGTCTCTGTGTTAGAAAAAGCAGAATTCCTACTGTTATTAATTGGATTGGTATTCGTTATTGAAACATTATCCGTTATTTTACAGGTAGGTAGCTTCAAACTTCGTAAAAAACGTATTTTTAAAATGAGTCCTATTCATCATCATTTTGAATTATCAGGTTGGTCAGAATGGAAGGTAGTACTTGTCTTTTGGTCAACTGCTTTAGCAGTAGCATTGATTGCAGTTTTATCGGAGGCGTTCTTATGAGAAACTTTTCAGATTTACAACATAAAAAAGTCCTTGTTTTAGGTCTAGCTAAAAGTGGTGTGGCTGCAGCTGAGATTTTACATGAGCTTGGCGCCTTTGTGACGGTCAATGATTCTAAACCATTTGATGAAAGCCCAGATGCGCAAGGTTTATTGCAAAAGGGAATCACGGTTATTTGTGGTCGTCATCCTGAGGATTTACTCGATGAAGGCTTTGAATTATTAGTGAAAAATCCAGGGATTCCTTATAGTAACAAAATAGTAGCAGATGCATTAAACCGTGGAATCCCCGTATGGACAGAAATTGAGCTTGCCTATTTAATTAGTGAAGCGCCGTTTATCGGTATTACAGGATCAAACGGTAAAACAACAACGACAACAGTAATTTTCGACATGTTGAATAACGGTGGTTTACAACCGTTAATTGCAGGGAATATAGGGACAGTTGCATGTGGTGTTGCAAGAGAAGCACAAAAGGATAATGTAATCGTTACAGAGTTATCATCTTTCCAATTAATGGGCATTAAAACTTTTAAGCCAAAAATTGCTATATTAACAAATCTTTATGATGCTCATCTTGATTATCATGGGACGTTTGACAATTATGCAGAGGCAAAGTTTGGTGTTACACGTAATCAAGATGAAAGCGATTATTTTATCTATAATGCTGATCAGCCGATCGTTGTTGGCTATGCAACACAATCAAAAGCTAAAAAGGTACCTTTTAGTTCTAAGGGACGTACGGATGAAGGAATTAGTGCGGATGATACAACAATTTACTGGCAAGGTGAGCCTTATCTAGATCGAGCAAATATCGCTTTGCCTGGTAAGCATAACTTAGAAAATATTTTAGCGGCTGTCGCAGCTTGTATTTTAGTCGGCTGTGACAAAGCTAAAATGGAAGAAGTTTTAGCGAAGTTTGGGGGAGTTCGTCACCGTACTCAGTTCGTGCGCGAATGGAACGGCCGCAAGATTTATAATGACTCAAAAGCAACAAACTGCTTAGCAACAAAAAGTGCTTTAGATGCATTCCAAGCACCTGTTATTTTATTGGCAGGTGGCTTAGATCGAGGACATTCGTTTGAAGAATTACGTCCATGTATGAGCCATGTAAAGGGTGTTGTTGCCTTTGGAGAAACAGGACTACGCTTTGTAGAATTTGCAAAGTCATGTGGTGTACAACATACTGTCATTGCCCAAAATGTTGAGGATGCAGTACATTACGCGGCGCCGCTGTCAGCAGAAGGCGATGTTATTCTATTATCTCCAGCATGTGCAAGTTGGGATCAATATGACAGCTTTGAAATACGAGGCGATGTTTTTATTGATGCTGTAATGAAGCTGTAATGAGCCTGTAATTATTTTAGAATATACTTGACTTGGAAGGATGGCAATACTGAGAGGGAAAGAAAGCTATTTATTGCTCGTCACAACATTGATGCTTTCTATAATCGGCATTATTTTCGTCTATTCTGCAGGTACCTATTGGAGTGCCGTTCATTATAGTGGAAAAATGCCGTTTTATATGAAGCAAAGTCTATACTTTGCGGTAGCTATTGTAGTGTTTTTAATTACTATTCGATTAAATATTTTAAAAGAGCAGTCCTTTTGGAAAATGGCCTATATATTTTCGTTAATTTTACTAGTCCTTGTACTTATACCAGGAATTGGACTAGTTCGAAATGGTTCTCAAAGCTGGATTGGCGTAGGTCCTTTAACAATTCAACCAGCAGAGCTAACGAAAATTACAGTCATTGTATATATGAGCCATATTTTAGCGCAGCATAAAACAGGTACGTCGATCGTTAATTGGCGGCATGGATTGATTTTATTATTGCCTGTAGTACTTATTATGCTTCAGCCTGATTTTGGTTCAGTTTTTATTCTCGTTGTGTCTGTGTTTTTATTGCTTTTTGTGGCAGGGTATCCTTTAAAGCTTTATGCAATGTTCTTGATAGCTGGAATTGCTGGATTAGTAGGCTTGATTGTTACAGCACCATACCGACTAAAGCGGATAGAGGCATTTATTGATCCGTGGGTCGATCCTTTAGGTAGTGGGTTTCAGGCTGTACAATCATTAATGGCTATTGGTCCCGCTGGAATTTTCGGGCATGGTTTTGGACAAAGTAGGCAAAAGTTTTTATATTTACCTGAACCACAAAATGACTTTATTTACGCAATCATTCTAGAAGAGGTTGGATTACTTGGTGGACTTGTTATTTTAGCACTTTTCGTACTGGTGATTTATGCAGGCTATAAATTTGCAGTGCAAGCTAAAACAAGAACAGCATATTACGCAATCATCGGACTTGTAACGATGCTTGCCGTACAAGCATTTCTAAACATAGCAGTAGTGATTGGCTTAGTTCCTGTAACAGGCGTTACATTGCCTTTTATCAGCTATGGGGGAACATCTTTAGTAACAATGTGGCTAATAATAGGTATTATTTATCAATTAGCGAAATAAATATAAAGGAGGAGTACTTTTTTGGAGAAAGTAATTGACATAGAAGATCGCATACCTACGCTAAAAAAGCGACGAAAAAAGCGTACAAATCGGAAATTTATAGTGCTAATATTACTTTTCTTTACTGTGTTAGCAGTACTCCTTTATTTTCAATCTCCTTACAGTAAAATCAACAACATAACAGTCAACGGTGCTCGATTAGTAGAAGAACAATATTATATGAAGACAAGTACTCTTACAACTGGGAAGTCGATGTGGGGATTTAAAGTAGAAGACGTAGAGAAAATATTGCTAAAGGATAAATGGGTGAAAGAAGCACATGTTAAACGTAATTGGCTTCGAGGCGTGACCATAGATATTAAAGAATGGAAAAAGGTTGCGTACTTAGCTGGTGACGGTACTTATTATCCATTGCTTGAAAATGGCAAGCGCTTTGAACAAGTTGGGGATGATATTCCGATTGATGCACCTGTATTTATCGGCATAACTGGTGAAAAGACAATTAAGAAGCTCGTCAAGCAATTAGCACAATTAAACCCAGAAGTATTAGCATTAATTTCTCAAGTCAATACAAATAGTAATGAAACAAATCCTAATGCAATCAAGCTCTATATGAACGATGGCTATGAAGTTCGTGCCGTTATTCAAACGTTAGCAGAAAAACTAAATCATTACCCTTCGCTTGTGGCACAAATTCCAAATTTGGAAAAGGGGGTTATCGATTTAGAGGTCGGCTCGTATTATCGTCCTTTCAATACGGAGTACAACCAAAATATTGATTTAGATCAAGATGCGGCCAACCAGGAAGTGAAAAAAGATGAACAACAAGAAAAAGAATAGCAAAGAAAATTTCTTTTCAAGAAAACAATTTCAGTTGCTTATCGTTTGTGTAACTATGGGGTTTATCATTGGCTATTCCTACAACCAGGCAAAAGAGAATCGAGATGCAGGTTCGACTAATAAGGAGCTTTTCGAGCAAGAGGATTCTTATCGTGAGGAGTTAATTGCACAACAAGAGCGCAATAAAGAATTATCAGAAGAGGCGAATGCTTTGCAAGAAAAAATTCGCAAGTATGAAAAATCGTTTGTCGCTAGCAAAAAGGATTATACAAAGCTTGTTGAAGAAGCAGAGGATTTACGCTTGTTGTTAGGTGATTTAAATTCAGAAGGAAAAGGGATACGTATTACCCTTCAAGATGGTGATTACAATCCAAAATCAGCTAATCCTAATGATTATATCGTGCATGAAAGTCATATTTTTAAATTGCTCAATGAACTTAAAATTTCTGGTGCGCAAGCAATTGCTATTAATGGTCAACGTGTTTTAGCGAATTCTTATATACGCTGTAATGGACCAGTCATCACTATTGATGGCAAGCAACACCCAGCTCCATTCGTCGTCGAAGCTGTAGGAGATTCAGCAACATTAATAGCTGCCTTAAACTTAACTGGTGGCGTTGTGGATCAATTATTAAATGACAATATAGTTGTATCATTAGAAGAAGATCAAAAGCTTGCAATGCCAAAAGCAAAAGTAGAAAGTTAAACGATTTCAAGTCAATATTTACAGATTAAATTTGGTTATAGCCTCTAGGTAGCTTTTAGATATGCAAAGTTCAAGATCTAAGGCGTAAATCTGTGAGGGGTTACGATACGTCTAGGAGGGGCTATTTTGAAAAAAAATATGTTTACCCGAATAACGATCGTGCTATTTATTATCGGTTTGATGATAGCGGTACAATACAATACCATAAAGCAACCAGCTGAGCGAGATACACGAGATATTTGGGCCATAAGAGAGGAATTAGCAGAAGAGAAGCAAAGGCATTCCGCGTTATTAGCAGAAATTCGCTCACTTAATGAAGTAGTGGGTCGCTATGAGCAATCTGAGAAAGCAAATTTACAGTCAGCATTAAATGAAACGCTGAATCGTTTAAAACTACAGGCCGGGCTAACGGAAGTCACAAGTCCAGGAGTTATACTTCGAGTTGAACCAGCACCCGAATTAGTTGAAATGGGGTATGAAATTAAAGAAATTACACCTGATTTACTAACCCAATTACTAAATGCTCTGTTTAAAAACAATGCAGCGAGTGTCTCGATAGATGGAAATCGCGTTGTTCAGACGACAGCCATTCGAGACATAAATGGAAAGACTACAGTGAACAGTGTACCACTGTCCTCACCACCCTTTGAAATTTATGTTGGGACAAGCTCTTTTAAAGAAGCTCAAAAAATGTACAACTCGTTACAAGCTTCTACATTTATCGATTCCTTTTATTTGGATAACTTTAATTTAATAATAGAGGAACCATCTGAGCATTTAACAATCCCAGCATTTGATCAGCCATTGACAAATGATTATTTAGCAGAGGTGGAAAAAGGAGAATAATATATGTGGCTACCATTTTTAGGTTTGATATTTGGACTTGCCCTTGGCTTGTTAACAAATATACAAATACCCTCTATATATGAAAATTATCTGTCAATAGCTGTTTTAGCAGCTTTAGATACATTATTTGGCGGTATTCGTGCTCAATTACAGCAAGTATATGACGATAAAGTATTTGTATCAGGATTCTTTTTTAATATAGCTTTGGCAGCAGGATTAGCCTTTTTAGGTGTGTATTTAGGGATAGACTTATATTTAGCTGCTATTTTCGCTTTTGGAGTACGTTTGTTCCAAAATATAGCAATAATTAGGC
Organism: Lysinibacillus sp. CNPSo 3705; assembly: GCF_028674935.1. Classification (NCBI taxonomy): domain Bacteria; kingdom Bacillati; phylum Bacillota; class Bacilli; order Caryophanales; family Bacillaceae; genus Lysinibacillus; species Lysinibacillus sp. CNPSo 3705. Next base: position 54,851 of record NZ_JAQZSD010000013.1, read on the forward strand.
GTATTCTACTAACTCGCTTAGATGAGAAACGTCATAAAAAGAACAAAAATTCCATAGAATGAGAGAAAAATTGAGCAAAATGCTCGATTTGCTTAGACATTATGCTGAATTTACAATAGAATGAGAATAAGAGCATTTTTTCAAGGAGGTGCAGCTAATTGAATCAGCAAGATTTATATATTTCCCTTGATATAGGATCCTCCTCTATCAAGGTATTAATAGGTGAAATGAGCGACGGGCAATTACATGTAATTGGCGTCGGAAATGTAAAATCGAATGGAGTTCGAAAAGGTGCAATTGTTGATATTGATGCAACAGTTCAATCGATTCGAAAAGCAATAGATCAAGCTGAACGAATGACAGGGTATCAAATTAATGAAGTCGTTTTAGGTGTTCCTGCTAACCAGACGATGTTACAGCTAGTTAAAGGTGTTGTCGCTGTAAATAGTGAAAATAGAGAAATTACAGATGATGATTTAGATAGAGTGGTAGAATCTGCACAAGTCATGTCAATACCTCCTGAACGTGAATTAGTAAATATTATTCCAAGACAATTTATTGTGGATAATTTAGATGAAATCAAAGATCCGCGAGGTATGATTGGTATTCGTTTAGAAATGGATGCCACAATGATCACAACTTCCAAAACACTTTTACACAATGTTTTACGTTGTGTAGAACGTGCAGGTCTTAGTATTCGAGAAATCTATTTACAACCATTAGCAGCAGGTTACTTTGCATTAACAGAGGATGAAAAAAACCAAGGTACCGCTTTCATTGATTTAGGAGGCGGTTCAACGACTATTACCGTATTCGAAGAAGGCCTGTTAACTCATACGGGTGTCCTTCCAGTTGGTGGCGATCATATTACGAAAGATATTTCAATCGTCTTAAAAACACCAACAGAACAGGCAGAACAAATTAAACATCAATTTGGACATGCCTTTTATGATGACGCATCCGACGATGAGCTCTTCGAAGTACCAGTTGTAGGGACAGATTCAACAGATCAGTACAGTCAGCGCTTTATATCAGAAATAATTGGCGCTCGTTTGGAAGAATTATTTGAGTTAGTCATCGACGAGTTAGCCCGTCTAGGTGTAAGAGATTTACCAGGCGGTGTTGTTTTGACAGGAGGCGTTGCAAAGCTTGAGGGAATTGCTCAACTGGCACGCCAGATACTGCAAACACGTGTTAGAATATATACACCTGACTATATTGGCGTTAGAGAGCCTTCATTTACGACGGCAGTTGGACTTATTCGTTACGCCTATTTAGAAGATGATTTTTATGGAAAAAGTACAAATACGCAGCCTATCGAATATGCAGTTGTAGGATCCCCTGCAGCCACACCTAAGAAGCAAGAATATGCTGCACCTTCAGAATCAAAAGGAAGCGTAATCGGAAGAGCAAAAAAATTATTTGATAAATTTTTTGATTAACTTCTTTCAGCAAATGTCCTTTGTACCGAAAGCGTAGCGACAGGTACAGAAGTCTCCACCTCTATAGGTGGTGAGATAAATTCGGATTTAAGCTACTTTTCAGCAGATGTCCAAACACCTGCTGAAAGAAGGTAATGCCTCCGGCGGATGTCACGGAATCGGAAAGGAGTTCTTAGTGAATGTTAGCCTAAAATCATCGCATCTATGCGATAACGGCTAACGGACCTGGTCTTGCAGGTCTAAGCACAAAGCCGATTCCGGACGCAATTATACCGAGGCATAATTGATCTTGAATGCGTAATGAATGATACAGAGTCGAGTTACCGTGGGAGGAAAAAGAAATGTTAGAATTTGATACAAGTGTTGATCAACTTGCAGTAATAAAAGTCATTGGTGTTGGTGGCGGCGGTAACAACGCTGTCAATCGAATGATAGAACATGGTGTACAAGGTGTTGACTTTATCGCAGTAAACACAGATGCACAAGCGCTAAATTTATCGAAAGCAGAAATAAAGCTACAGATTGGAACAAAACTTACACGTGGATTAGGTGCAGGTGCAAATCCTGAAGTAGGGAAAAAAGCTGCTGAAGAGAGCCGTGAACAATTAGAAGAGGTTCTACGCGGTGCAGATATGGTATTCGTTACAGCTGGAATGGGCGGAGGAACTGGTACTGGTGCCGCACCAGTAATCGCTCAAATTGCTCGCGATTTAGGAGCTCTTACAGTCGGTGTTGTAACGCGTCCATTTACGTTTGAAGGTCGCAAGCGACAAACACAAGCTATCGGCGGTATTGGTGGCATGAAGGAGTCTGTTGATACTTTAATCGTTATTCCGAACGACAAGCTGTTACAAATTGTTGATAAATCTACGCCAATGCTAGAGGCATTCCGTGAAGCAGATAATGTTTTACGACAAGGTGTACAAGGTATTTCGGATTTAATTGCAACGCCAGGTCTTATTAACTTAGACTTTGCAGACGTAAAAACAATTATGTCTAACAAAGGCTCAGCGTTAATGGGTATTGGTATTGCTACAGGTGAAAACCGTGCTGCAGAAGCTGCAAAGAAAGCTATTTCAAGTCCTTTACTTGAATCATCAATTGATGGCGCTAAAGGTGTCCTCATGAATATTACTGGTGGCTCAAATCTAAGCCTATTTGAAGTACAAGAGGCTGCAGATATTGTAGCATCAGCATCAGACGAAGAAGTAAATATGATTTTCGGTTCTGTTATTAACGAAAATTTAAAGGATGAAATTATTGTTACAGTCATTGCGACTGGTTTCTCAGAGGAAGCATTACAGCAACAGCGTAATACTACACGACCAACGTTAAATACAAATAGACAAGCTGCACAACAACAGCAAGCGCCGATTCGTGAGCAACGTCAAGATGTGCATGTACAGCAAGAACAACCACGCCAAAATCAACAAAATTATGTACAGGATGACATGCTTGAAGTACCAGCATTTTTACGTAACCGTAAAAATCGCGGATAAGTCAGCATCCAAACTTTAAAAAGCAAAGCTCGTATTTTACATTATGTGAAATACGAGCTTTTTTGTGTTGCTGAAAACTATTAAGTTATGAATGTTGCATCTTTATCTGTTCCAGGCTACACATTTTCCTTGGTGACGAGCATCGAGCCGCTTCCTTCATTGTGCTGTCGCTGTCACTCCGTTAAGACTATACTTTCACACTAAAACATTTGTTGTTGCTGACGTTTCACTTTAGCACAGAAAACATTTATTGCTGAAGTTTTATTATACATATCACTTTAAATTAGAGAGTGCCACGCCAGAAGATACATTCTATGTAAAGTAGTTGATTGGAGTGGAAACTGGGCGACTCCTCGGGGATCAGCGATTTAGAGGAACGGAGGCTAAAAGCATCACGTCCTGTGATAACGCCTCCGTCCAACATCGTGTCGGCCCGAGACCCTACAGTGAAGCGAAGCGGCTCATCGAACGCCCCCAGGAAGCTTTGCTCTGTGCGAAAGCGAAGCGACAGCAACAAATGTTTTCTGTAGCGAAAGCGAAGCAACAGCTACAAAGCGCCCAGTTGGAACGGAAATCAACCTCACGTTTTGCCAAAAAGCCATTTACTTTATTTAATATGACGCATAATTTCATTCATATTCCATTGATATTTTCAGTGACTTAAAAATTAATTATGTTCAAATGTGTAAGGAAAAGATGTATTTTGTCAAAACATTTTAATGAAATGATGCGATTGTTTGACAATATTTGTGGGAGTAACATGCTAACTTTGTATGTAGGAGGCGGCTGTTATGTATGGAGAATGGCTGGTGCTCATTAATACACTTTTTAATCTAGCGATACTCAAGTTTACGGCAAAAGTAACAGGGGTTTTTGTAAAGAACACGAGATTATTAATGAGTTCTATTTGTAGTAGTTTTGTAGCTGTAATTGGTGGACAAATGCTGTTAACGATGCTACTGAGCTTTATCTTACTGATCGGACTAGCTTTTCGCTTCAAGATTCGAAGCTTTCAAAAGCAAGGACCAATCGTTTTAACAGCAACAATTATTATTGGTGGATTATTAACTGCATTACAACCGTATTTAAAGAATCTTTCTGTTGTCCATTTTATAATGATTTGCCTACTACTAGCTGTTGGAAATCTTGTAGCTTTTTATAAGCAATGGGGATTTGTAAAGCTTGAGCGGTTAAGTGGTCAGTTTGTGTTTGATACGACGTTAAAAATTTTTGATGTAAAGATACCGCTTTCTGCATTTGTGGATACGGGAAATCAAGCGATTGAGCCACTATCGGGAAAACCTGTACACTTTGTCTCTTATGCAGCATTACGTCCACACTTACCTGCAGCATTTTGCAAGTCATTATTAGAATGGCAAGAAACTGATCCGTATAATGTATCCATGTTTTCAGAAGATTATCAGCGTTATATTCGATTTATTCATGTCAATACAGTACAACAGCAATCGGTTGTATTAGGTTTTCGCTTTGAAGAGTGGCATATAAAGGGGGAGGACTCACAAGTGAAAACGAATGAATATATCGTTTTAACAAAAAAGGCTAAAAATTTTCCACATAGCACAGCAGCAATTTTGCATTTTTCAGCGCTTTCAAATAACTCATAGAGGGGGAGAACTATTGCTTCTTAGGCTACTTGCTAGCTTGAAAAAATTTTGGAGTAAGTTTCGGAGTCGTGAAACGTACTATATAGGGGGAAATGATTCATTGCCAGTGCCATTAAGTCGAGAAGAAGAAGTTACAGTCATTGCATCCTTTATGAATGGTGATTTACGAGCTAGAGATACACTAATTGAACGTAATTTACGTCTTGTTGTTTATATTGCTAGACGTTTTGATAATACGGGAACGCCGATTGAGGATTTAATAAGTATTGGCTCAATCGGTTTAATAAAGGCGATAGAAACGTTCAATACAGATAAAAATATTAAGCTTGCCACATACGCATCTCGTTGTATTGAAAATGAGATTTTGATGCATTTACGTAAAACAAGTCGCATGAAGGGTGAAGTTTCACTAGATGAACCATTAAACTCCGATGCTGATGGAAACGAGTTGTTATTGTCTGATATTTTAGGTACTGAAGAGCATATTATTTTAGACAATGTAGAGAAGAAAATTGAGCGTCAACATATGTTTCATGCCATTAATTTACTAGGTGCGCGTGAACGATATATTATGGAATGTCGTTTTGGCCTCAATGGAAAAATTGAAATGACTCAAAAAGAAGTTGCTGATCATTTAGGTATTTCGCAATCCTATATTTCCCGATTAGAGAAGAAAATTATTCAAGATTTACGTGAAAATCTGAATCAGCCAATATCTTAGAGAGGGAAATTTAACCTACCTAAAATTGGTCTTGGCTTTTGTGCATATTCTCGTTTCTCTCGGACAAACTGATGTAACGGTTTAGTCAGAGAATAACATCCGGAGGAATCGAATATGCGAACTAAAGTAGATCTTTGCGGCTTAGATACATCGACTTTGCCAATTTTAAAGCACGAGGAAATGAAAGAACTATTCATTCGTTTACAAGCTGGAGAAAGTGAGATCAGGGAAGAGCTTGTAATGTGCAATTTAAGGTTAGTGCTCAGTATAGTCGGTAGATTTGCCTACAGGGGTGAACAGGCAGATGATTTATTTCAGGTAGGCTGTATTGGCCTCATGAAAGCTATTGATCATTTTGATTTGAAGCATAATGTACGTTTTTCAACATATGCTGTTCCAATGATCATTGGTGAAATTCGTCGCCATCTGCGTGATCATCATGCATTGCGCGTTTCTCGTTCTTTAAGAGATATTGCATATAAGGCAATGCAGGCAAAAGAACAATGGATAACCGATAATTTACGAGAGCCAACAATTGAAGAAATTGCTGAAATGATTGACATGAAAAAGGAAGATGTTTTATTTGCTCTAGATGCCATTCAAGATCCTGTTTCCTTACAGGAACCCATTTATTCAGACGGTGGAGACGCTGTTTATATGATGGACCAATTACGTGATGATGATGTATCGGAAGATCAATGGGTTGCCTACGTGTCAGTAAAGGAAAGTTTGCAAAAGTTAGATGATCGTCAACAAATGATTGTTGCAAAGCGTTTTTATTACGGTGAGACACAAACTGAAATTGCAAAAGAATTGGGGATTTCTCAAGCGCAAATTTCACGTCTAGAAAAAAATGCAATTGAAACAATGCAGAAAGATTATAAGTAAAAGACAATGCGCACCCGAATGCTCGGTGCGCATTTTAATTTATATCAATGGTATAAATTAAGTAGGGCTCCTCGGCAAAATGAGGGGGTGATTTCCGTTCTGACTTGGCGCTTTGTAGCTGACGCTTCTCCACTTCAATCAACGAATTTCACATAGCATAAATCCACTTCCATATCGCAATGATTTAAGTGATAAAAAAACGTTACTTTAGCAAAAGGGTTTTGTCTATGTGTCAGCGGCAAATGTTTTCTGTACGAAAGCGAAGTGTTAACGTAGCAGCAGCAATAATAGATATACAATCACGTCATTGTTATAAGTCTATTCTGTTCGTTTATAGCGTCCACTATTGAAATAAATAAAATTTATAAAAATTCTACGCTAGCGCTGATTGGAGTGGAAGGCTACTCGACTCCCGTACGAAAGCGAGTAGCCTGGAACGAAAATCACCTCTTCTTTTTGCCAAAGAGAGATTCCTTAATCATTTCATTTTCATTTAAACAACAATAAACACATAAATATAAAGAGAAAACATAGTTTGTTGAGATAAAACGATGTTGAGAGTAATTGATTTAGGGAGGGATAAAATGCGTTTCTCGATGTTACAGCAAAAAGAAGTTATTGAAGCAGGCAATGGACGCTTTTTAGGATTTGTGGTAGATGCAGAGGTATCCAAAGAAACAGGCTATGTAACGGCTTTTATGATTGCAGAACCCCGTAAATATCTAGGGTTTTTTCGCGGAGAAGAATCTGTTAGGAAAGTGTATATGAAAGATGTACTTGTAGTAGGAAAAGATGTAATTTTAGTAAAAGCACTATCCTAAAGAGAAAAATATCTAGACAAAGTAAGCAATTTTAAAGCATAGACGGGGTAAAAGTACTTTCACATAGGCCAGGCTATTCATTGATAATTCAAGCATTGCTTGTTACAATAAAAGAAACTATTGTTGTAAAGTTGGGAAAAACAGTGACAAAAATCTTAGTAAATTTGAAGAAAATTAATGATCTTATACAAACAGCAAAAAAACGTGCACATCGTGAAACAGAAAAAGTCCAAGTTATTGCAGTGACAAAAGAAGTTTCTGTAGAAAGAACACAAGAAGCAATTGATGCGGGGCTTATACATTTAGGTGAGAACCGTCCTGAAGGCTTAAATCGTAAAATTGAAACGATTCAAGCTGATGTACATTGGCATTATATCGGGTCTTTACAAACTCGTAAGGTCAGACAAGTTATTAACAGTATTGATTTTTTACATTCATTAGATCGTTTGAGTTTAGCACAGGAAATTGAAAAAAGAGCAGACAAACCTGTCAAATGTTTTGTACAAGTTAATGTATCTGGCGAGGAAGCCAAACATGGTTTATCGATTGAAGAAGTCCTGCCTTTTATTGAATCATTAAAGGATTTTACAAAAATTCAAATTGTTGGTTTAATGACAATGGCACCAAACACAGATGAGGATACAATTATTCGCTCTGTTTTTAAGCAATTAAAACAATGTCAACAGCAAATAGCCGAGCAAGGATTCGCGCACGCTCCTTGTACCGAGTTATCAATGGGCATGTCTAATGACTTTGAAATTGCGGTAGAAGAAGGGGCTACATTTGTTCGAGTTGGAACGGCTCTTGTTGGAAATGAAAGAAGGGAACAGGATGAGCATGAAAAATAAAATTAAAAATTTCTTTTATCTTGAGGAAGAACTAGAAGAAGAAATCACGCAAGCTCCTATTCAACAGCAACAACCCGTACAACAACAGCAACAGATTCAATCTGCGAAGCCTAAAAAAATGATGAAGGAGCGTAAAGCGCAAGTTCAGGAAATTTTTCCACAAAGTACAACACCTACAAACAACATAGTAAGTTTGCAGGCAGCAATGAATTCTAAAGGCGCAAAAGTTGTCTTAGTTGAACCTAGAGTTTATGCCGAAGCACAGGATATTGCTGAACACTTGAAAAATAAGCGTGCAACGATTGTCAATTTACAACGTATTGAGCGAGAGCAAGGTGTACGAATTATTGATTTTTTAAGTGGCACAGTTTATGCACTTAGCGGTGATATCCAAAGAATCGGTAAAGACATTTTCCTATGCACACCTGATAATGTAGAAGTGTCTGGCGAAATTTCAAATTTTATTTTAGACGATAATTAATAGCGAGGATTGTAGTTTATATGGATTTATGGATAATTCTAAGTTATATATCATTAGCATTTAACGTGTATTCTTATATGTTAGTTGGATATGTTTTAATGTCATGGGTACCTGCTATACAAGATTCAGCAGTTGGCCGTTTCCTTAAAATAGTATGCGAGCCTTACTTAAGTATTTTTAGGAAATTTATCCCTCCTATTGGGATGATTGACATTTCACCGATTGTGGCGATTTTTTTACTTAATTTTATTAAAAATGGGCTTTTTATTGTTATTCAAAAAATATTCTTTATGTTTTAATAAAAGAAATCCTCACGAACGGTGGGGATTTTTTATTTATGGGAAATACTAAATTTAAACAATATTTAGTGCTGATTTCCCTAGAACTTCTCAGCAGAAGAAGCAAGACCCTGAGCGAAGCGGCTCGTCGGATGCCCTGAAGCAAAAATTAACCCCATTTTGATTTTTTTATAAATCCTTAAAATACCAATGAAATGATACAAATAAAAGAGTGATAATAGAGGTGAGGTTATATGGAGCATTTAATACAGCATTTTAGGAAAGATGAACAGCCTTTCATTGAACAAGTTGTGGGCTGGCAGCATGAGGTAGAGGATCGTTATGCTCCAAAGCTTACTGATTTTCTAGATCCCAGACAGCGCTTTATTGTAGCATCGATAATTGGGCAGTATGATACATTAAAAACAGCTAGTGCTGGGCTCTTTGATGAAGCAGAAAGACAACGCATGCTAATTTATCCTACTTATTATGAGCCTATGGAGGAAGATTTTCAGCTTACAGTATTTACGATTCAATATCCTGTGAAATTTGTCCAATTACGACATCCAGATGTCCTTGGAGCTTTGTTATCTTTAGGATTGGATCGTGGCAAATTCGGTGATATTCGTGTCAATGACCATCTTGTACAATTTGTAGTAGCGATAGAGGTAGTTGAATATGTACGCTTACATTTAACAGGCATTGGCAAGGTAAAGGTACATGTAGAATCGATTAAAGAGACGGAGCCTTTGCTACAAAACGAGGATGAGTGGCTAGAAGAATCTCATACTGTTTCTTCGATGCGTTTAGATGTGATTATTTCAACGATTTTAAAAATTTCTCGCCAAAAGGCACAAGCATTAATTACAGGTAAAAAGGTACGTGTCAATTGGACTGAACGAGATTCAGTTGCTTTTGAATTACAAGAAGGAGATATTTTATCTGTACGTGGAAACGGTCGAATAAAAATTATGATGACTGAAGGTCGTACAAAAAAAGATAAAATTCGTTTGCAAATCGGTCGATTGACCCAAAAAAGCTAAAAATCAAGTGAATTCCATTAATTTTTACTGCTAAGTTGTTGGAACAATTGTATAATAGAAAGTACGAATGTACATGTAAAGGAGAGAAGGATCGTATGCCATTATCACCTATTGATATACATAATAAGGAGTTTACTAAATCTTTCAGAGGTTATGCTGAAGATGAAGTAAATGAATTTTTAGATCAAATTATCAAAGACTATGAAATTTTGTTACGTGAAAAAAAGGAAGTAGACAGACAACTAGAAATTTCCTTAGAACAAGCGAGACATTTTAACTCATTAGAGGAAACGTTACAAAAATCAATTGTTGTTGCACAAGAAGCAGCTGATGAAGTACGAAGAAATTCTCAAAAAGAGGCTAAACTCATTGTGAAGGAAGCAGAAAAAAATGCTGATCGTATTATCAATGAGGCTTTAACAAAGGCCAGAAAAGTGACAATTGAAATTGATGAGCTGAAAAAGCAATCAAAGGTATTCCGTAATCGTTTTAAAATGCTTGTAGAAGCACAGCTGGATTTATTAAATGCAGACGATTGGGACCATTTGCTACAATATGATATTGACCTTACTGAAATTCAAGCATCTGTTGAAGAAGCACAGGAAGCCGATCAAGTTTAATCCTATAGTAGGTAGCAATAAGTGAAACTTGACGTGATAGTATGATTTTCATATACTAATGTAATAGTAATTATTTAGAACACATATGCAAAATAGGCAGAGACGAAGACAGTATTTGTTAGGCGTAGTTAAGCGATTTGGGGATAGTGCGAGCCCGAACAAGCAATTAACAATGAACATCACTTCTGAGCTAAAATAACTGAATGCAGTAAGTTATTTCGTGATGCACAACGTTAACGTGCTTGAAGAGTGGTAGTACGATTTTGTGCTACAATTAGGGTGGTACCGCGAGTATAAGCTTCTCGTCCCTTTGAGGGATTGAGGAGCTTTTTTTATGTTCAAATGGCGGAAGGCTTCCTTTGGCCCTATACTTTCGTTATTGAAAAGTATTGATTTTACTAATAACTTTTCTAAAACGACTGCCGTAAATATAAGTTATGCACACCCCCTAGAAAGTGAAATCACCTCTACGTTATGGTGATGAGTCTAATAATTGTCGTTTATTGAGCGCCTAAGTGCATATGTTCTTTGTTTGTAAACATAAAGGAGGAATTGAAAAATGGTTGAGTACAAAGATACTTTATTAATGCCAAAAACAGATTTCCCAATGCGTGGAAATTTACCGGCAAATGAACCGAAGATGCAAGAAAAATGGGATGAAATGGACATTAATAAATTACAGATGGAGCGTACTAAAGGATACCCTGAGTATGTATTACATGATGGACCTCCATATGCAAATGGTGATATCCATATCGGCCATGCATTAAACAAAGTGTTGAAAGATATGATTACACGTCATCGCTCGATGACTGGCTACCATGTAAACTATATTCCAGGCTGGGATACTCATGGTTTACCAATAGAGCAAGCACTTACGAACAAAGGTGTAAAACGCAAAGAAATGTCTGTTGCTGAATTCCGTAAATTATGTGAAGAGTATGCTTACGAGCAAATCGACAACCAACGTACACAGTTCCGCCGTTTAGGTGTTCGTGGTGATTGGGAAAACCCATATATTACATTAAAGCCTGAATTTGAAGCTCGTCAAATTGAAGTTTTCGGAAAAATGGCTGAAAAAGGTTATATTTATAAAGGGTTAAAACCAGTTTACTGGTCTCCATCATCTGAATCTGCACTTGCAGAAGCAGAGATCGAATATAAAGATATTAAATCGCCTTCTATTTATGTAAGCTTTGCGATTAAAGATGCTAAAGATGTTGTCCCAGCAGATGCTAAAATTATCATTTGGACAACAACACCTTGGACAATTCCGGCAAACTTAGGTATTTCTGTAAACCCTGAATTTATCTATGTAGTTGTTGCAGTTGCCGATAAAAAATTCATCATTGCAAAAGAATTATTAGCAACAGTTGCAAACGAACTTGAGTGGGAATCGTATGAAGTTGTTCAAGAAGTTAAAGGTGAAGCATTAGATCGAATTGTTGCACAGCATCCATTCTACGACCGTGAGTCTCTTGTGATGGTTGGAGAGCACGTAACTGCTGAAGCGGGTACTGGCTGTGTTCATACAGCACCAGGACACGGGGAAGATGACTATCATATTAGTAAGCAGTATGGTCTACCAATTCTTAGCCCTGTTGATAATAGCGGCTGCTACACAGATGAAGCACCTGGTTTTGAAGGTGTATTCTACAATGATGCAAACAAATTAATTACAGAAAAATTAAAAGAAGTCGGTGCATTAGAAAAGCTTAGCTTCTTTACACACTCTTATCCACATGACTGGCGTACAAAAAAACCAGTTATTTATCGTGCAACACCACAATGGTTTGCGTCAGTTGATGCATTCCGTGATGAGTTACTAGACGCTGTAAAATCAACAACATTTACACCTGCTTGGGGTGAAACTCGTCTTTATAATATGATTCGTGACCGTGGAGACTGGGTAATTTCACGTCAACGTGCTTGGGGTGTGCCAATTCCAATTTTCTATGCTGAAAATGGTGAACCAATTATTACACCAGAAACAATTGCCCATATCTCTGCATTATTCCGTGAGCATGGGTCAAATATTTGGTTCCAAAAAACAGCTAAAGAATTATTACCGGAAGGCTTCACGCATGCAGGTAGCCCGAACGGTGAATTTACAAAAGAAAACGATATTATGGACGTTTGGTTTGACTCAGGTTCTTCTCACCAAGGTGTATTAGTAGAACGTGGTATGAAATATCCAGCTGATCTTTATTTAGAGGGCTCTGACCAACACCGTGGATGGTTTAACTCATCATTAATTACTTCTGTAGCTATTAATGGCTATGCACCATATAAGGGACTATTAACTCATGGTTTCGTGCTAGATGGTGAAGGTCGTAAGATGAGTAAATCGTTAGGGAATGTAATTATCCCGAAAAAAGTTATGGATCAATATGGAGCAGATATTCTTCGTTTATGGGTTGCTTCTGTAGATTATACAGCCGACGTTCGTATCTCAATGGATATGTTGAAGCAAGTATCTGAGGTTTATCGAAAAATCCGTAACACATTCCGTTTCTTACACGGAAATGTAGCTGATTTCGATGCAACGAAAGATCGAGTAGCATATGAGGATCTTCGTGAAATGGATCAGTACGTTTATATGCGTCTACAGGATGTATTAAAAACTGTACGTGCTGCATATGATCGCTATGATTTCGCAGCGGTTTATCATGCAGTGAATAACTTTGTTGCAGTAGAACTATCTTCATTCTATTTAGATATTGCAAAAGATGTAGTGTACATCGAAGGCCATGACAACAAAGATCGCCGTGCGATGCAAACAGTTATTTATGATACATTAATGACATTAGTAAAAGTAATGTCACCTATTATTCCTCATACAAGTGACGAGATGTGGTCTTACTTACATGCTCAAGGTGTTGTAGAAGAGGTATCTGTACAATTAACAGACTTCCCAGAGGTAGATGAACATGCAAACTTCGAAAGTCTACGTGCAAAATGGGTGAAAATTATTGATGTTCGTGACGATATTTTAAAAGCATTAGAGGAAGCTCGTAATGCAAAAACAATTGGTAAATCACTTGAAGCCAAAGTGACAGTTTATGCGAAAGAAGATGTGGCAGCATTATTAAATGATGCAAGCATTGATTTTGCACAGCTTTCAATCGTTTCTGCTTTTGAAGTAGCGTCAATTGAAGCCGCACCTGCAGATGCATTAGCTCTAGAGCATGCATCGATTGTTGTAGAAAAAGCAACAGGTGAAAAATGTGAGCGTTGCTGGTCTATTTCTGAAACAGTCGGTTCAAACGAAGCACAACCAACAGTGTGTGCTCGTTGTGCAGAAGTTGTAGAAAAGTATTACGTTTAATATAACAATAGTAATGCAAACAATAAAAATTTCTAGGTAATGATTAACGCAAGTCTCCTTGGTAATAGGGGCTTGCGTTTTTTTGAAGGCCGAGAGCGACGGATGAAAATCAAAGGGACGGAAAGAACAGAAGAAGCGACGGATAGAGCAGCCAAAATCGTGGATAGAATGGTCAAAGTCGTGGATAGAACCACCAAGATCGTGGATAGAGTAGCCAAAGCGATGGATGAAAACCAGAGCGACGGAAAGAAGAGTCGAAGCGACGGATAGAATGGCCAGAGCGACGGAAAGAATAGCTGAAGTGACGGATGAAAACTAGAGTGACGGAAAGAAGAGCCGAAGTGACGGATGAAAACCAGAGCGGAAAGAAGAGTTGAAGCGACGGAAAGAACAGCCGAAGCGACGGAAAGAGAGTCCAGAGCGACGGAAAGAAGAGCCGAAACGATGGATAGAACAGCAAAAGTCGTGGATAGAACCACCAAAATTGTGGATAGAGTAGCCAAAGCGACGGATGAAAACCAGAGCGACGGATAGAAGAGTCGAAACGATGGATAGAGAAGCAAAAGTCGTGGATAGAGTAGCCAAAGCGACGGAAAGAACAGCTGAAGTGACGGATGAAAACTAGAGCGACGGAAAGAAGAGCCGAAACGACGGATAGAGAGTCCAGAGCGACGGAAAGAAGAGCCGAAGCGACGGATAGGAGGTCCAAAGCGACGGATGAAAACCAGAGCGACGAAAAGAAGAGCCGAAACGATGGATAGAACAGCAAAAGTCGTGGATAGAACCACCAAAATCGTGGATAGAGTAGCCAAAGCGATAGACAGCACACCAAACATTCGCAGGAAAGCGCCGAGTAGGAACGAAAATCCCTTCACACAATGGTATTGATCTATATTTTCATGCTATATTAGTTATTCTGAGATGGGCTGTTATGGTAGAATAGGTTAGATGTTGAGCGAACGGAGGAGTGTCTGTGTATAAATATTATGGATTGGCCGCATTTGTAGTTATTTTAGATCAGTGGACAAAATGGCTAATTGTGAAAAATATGGAGTTTGGTGAACGAATTTCAGTATGGGATCCGTGGTTTGGGATATTGTCTCATCGAAATAGAGGAGCGGCATGGGGAATGTTAGAAGGACAAATGTGGTTATTTAGCATTGTCACGATAGGCGTTATTTGTGCGATCCTGTACTTTTATCATAAAGAGGCTAAAGGTAAACCTATTTTTCAAGTAGGCTTAATGTTTTTATTAGGTGGAGCTGTAGGTAATTTTATTGACCGTATTTTTAGAGGTGAAGTGGTCGATTTTGTAAGTGTCTTAATTCCAGTAATTAATTATGATTTCCCAATCTTCAATATTGCAGATGCTGCTTTAACATTGGCGGTAGTGATATTAATGATTGGCTTAATCGTTGAAGATAAAAAAGGAAAGAAACAGGTGAAAGAATGACGCAAGTATCATATACAATGGAAGAACAACAACAGGGAGAGCGCATTGATAAGGCGCTTTCGGGTGTGCAATCAGAGTGGTCGCGTACACAAATCGGGAATTGGATTACTGAGGGTATTGTCAAAGTAAATGGAGAGACTGTTAAGGCGAAGTATAAGGTAAAAGTAGGGGATATTATAGAGATTGATGTACCCGAAGCAGAGCCATTAGATGTGATTGCTGAAAACTTAGACCTTGATATTGTTTATGAAGATGCAGATGTCCTTGTTGTGAATAAACCAAAAGGCATGGTTGTCCATCCAGCACCTGGACATATGACAGGTACGCTTGTAAACGGCTTAATGTATCATTGCAAGGATTTATCGGGCATTAATGGTGTTATGCGACCAGGAATTGTTCACCGTATCGATAAAGATACATCAGGATTATTAATGGTTGCGAAAAATGATGCAGCTCATGAATCGTTAGTGAATCAGCTAGTCAATAAAACAGTGACACGTAAATATACTGCGCTAGTTCACGGGCACATTGCACATGACAAAGGCACAATTGATGCACCGATTGGTCGCGATCAAAAAGATCGTCAAAAACAAGCAGTTGTCGATAAAGGGAAGCATGCGGTAACTCACTTCCAAGTTATCGAACGCTTTGGTGAATACACGCTTGTAGAATGTCGCTTAGAAACGGGACGAACTCATCAGATTCGTGTGCATATGAATTATATTGGATTCCCACTTGTTGGTGACCCAAAATATGGACCGAAAAAGACAATCGACTTTGGTGGACAAGTATTACACGCGGGTGTATTAGGCTTCGATCATCCAACATCAGGTGAATATTTGCAGTTTGAAGCACCAATTCCTGCTGATTATGAACAATTATTAAACGATTTAAGAAATAGGCATTGACGTATAGTAAAAGAAGGTCTATACTAACGAAAGTGAATGAACAACTTAACTAAATATTCACCTTTAAAGACAGTCCAGAGAGGCTGAGAAGGTACATGTGAATGTGTTGTAAAAAATTTGTGCTGCAAATTTTTCAACATACTATTTAAACACGTATATAACCCTCTCAGGCCATTCGCCTTGAGAGGTTTTTTTATGGACACATGGCCAACAATAAATAAAAGAGAGGAGGAAACTACATGGCACAAAATGAGCTATTAGATGGCCCATCTATGGCAAGAGCGTTAACACGCATTGCACACGAAATTATTGAACGTAATAAAGGAATCGATGAATGTATTTTAGTTGGTATTAAAACACGAGGTGCCTTTCTTGCAAGACGTCTTGCAGAACGAATTGAAAAAATTGAAGGTAAACCGATCCGTACAGGGGAGTTAGACATTACCCTTTATCGAGATGATTTAACGACAAAGCATGATAATGAACAGGCACATGTTGAACAAGTAGATATTGATGATGTGGTCGTTAATCAAAAAATTATTTTAGTCGATGATGTACTTTACACAGGACGTACAGTACGAGCAGCACTTGATGCAGTAATGGATTTAGGGCGACCTTCACAAATTCAACTTGCGGTCCTGATCGATAGAGGTCATAGAGAACTACCAATAAGAGCTGATTATGTTGGCAAAAATGTACCAACATCTGGCGCTGAGCGTATTATCGTAAATTTACAAGAGGTAGACGGAGAAGATGGCGTCATTATTTTTAAAGAAGACTAACTATAAAGTGAGGAAACCTTATGTCAAATGCAGTATTAGATATTAAAGATAAACCGACCCCAGTCCAACTAGTGACATTAAGTTTCCAGCACATGTTTGCCATGTTTGGGTCAACGATCTTAGTTCCTCAGTTGGTTGGTCTGAGTCCTGCGATTGCCCTTTTAACAAGTGGAATTGCTACACTGTTCTTCTTATTAATTACGAAATTTCAAGTGCCAGCCTATTTAGGTTCATCTTTTGCTTTTATCGCCCCAATTTTACTTGCCGCAGGGGGTTTAAATAAAGATGGTTCAAGTGTAAATCCAGGTCATGCGATGATTGGTGCGATGGCAGTCGGGATTACATATGGTATCGTATCCCTAATCATCTGGAAAAGCGGCTACAAATGGATTATGAAAATTTTACCGCCGATTGTAGTAGGACCTGTCATTATGGTCATTGGTCTTGGACTATCAGGGACAGCGGTAAATATGGCGATGAATGTAGATGATAAATATAGCTTTTTACACTTTTCAGCAGCGTTAGTGACATTATTTACAGCTATTATTTTCACGATTTTCTTTAGAGGTATTTTAAGCACAATGCCAATCTTAATTGGCTTAATCGTGGGATATATTTACTCAATGATGATCGGAATTGTAGATTATTCACCAATTGCCAAAGCAGAGTTCTTTGCAAAGCCTGATTTTTTAATCCCAGGAGTTCACTACAATTTTGAAATCACAACGAAGCTACTCCTAACAATGGTGCCAATCGTTATCGTAACTATTTCAGAACATATTGGTCACCAATTAGTATTAGGGAAAGTTGTGAATCGAGATTATATTAAAGAGCCAGGCTTACACCGTTCACTTTTAGGTGATGGAGTTGGAACATTTATAAGTGCATTAATCGGTGGTCCACCGAAAACAACTTACGGTGAAAATATCGGTGTTCTTGCTATCACACGTGTTTACAGTGTGTATGTCATCGCAGGTGCAGCAGTCGTAGCTATTTTACTATCATTCTTCGGGAAAGCAATGGCAGTGATTGCAACGATTCCAACAGCTGTACTTGGTGGGGTTTCCATCTTGCTTTTCGGTATCATTGCAGCAAGTGGATTACGAATGTTAGTGGATAATCATATCGACTTTGGAAATAGTCGTAACTTGGTCATCGCCTCTGTAATTTTAGTCATTGGCATCGGTGGTGCGAAGTTCGTTATTTCGGAATCACTAAGTATCGAAGGTATGGCATTAGCAGCGATTATCGGGGTTGTTTTAAATGCTATCTTACCAGGTAAAAAAGAAGCGGAAATACCAGTACCGTACAATCAAAATAAAAATTCATAGAAGTACCTTTTAATGAATTGTCCAGAGAGGCAAAAAAAGGGAAGTTGTAGATAAGCTAGTAGTAGGAGTGTATCCTGCTGTAGTTTGTCACGCCTCCTTATGCCTCGTTGATGACATCAACGAGGCTTTTATTATCTCACCCCTGAAGGTGAGATGAATGAAGATCCTCCGGCGGCTGTCGCAGATTTTTGAAAGGAATGAATAAAGGATGTTCGCCTAAAGCCCTCGCTTCCTGCGAAAACGGCTAACTGACCTACATCGTGCAGGCTTGAGCACAATTCAAAATCCGGACGCAATTACGCCAAGGCGAAATTGATTTTATAAAACGTTAGTTATACATAACGTTCATGAAACACAACCAAGTGGAGGTACATGATGAAAAACTTATTATCGATGGAACATTTAACAATTGAAGAAATTAACCACATTTTAGATCGTGCGCAAGCTTTTGAGAATGGTGAAGCATCATCATTATCTCGCCCACACAATGTCGCAAATTTATTTTTTGAACCAAGTACACGTACGAAAACAAGCTTTGAAATGGCAGAGCGCAAAGTTGGTTGCATCGTTATCCCGTTTGATGGAAGCTTTTCGAGCGTCTCTAAAGGGGAGACATTGTACGATACGGTAAAGACGCTAGAAATGATTGGCATGGATGCAGTAGTCATTCGCGCAAAGGAAGATGCGTATTACAATGAACTACTTGAAGATATCAATGTATCGATCATTAATGGAGGTGACGGCACTGGTCAGCATCCGTCTCAATCATTATTAGATCTTTATACAATCAAAAAAGAGTTTGGTTCTTTTGAAGGGTTGAATGTGACAATTGCTGGAGATATATGCCATAGCCGAGTAGCGAAATCGAATGCATTAGCGTTACAGCGCTTAGGAGCAAATGTTCATTTCCTTTGTCCAGAAGAGTGGCAAGGCAGTTTTGAAGCACATCATTCTTGGGATGATTTAATCGAAATAAGCGATGTCATTATGTTACTTCGTGTACAGCATGAACGCCATAAGGTAAATAAAAGCTTCTCAAAAGAGAGCTATCATCAAGAGTACGGTTTAACAATTGAACGTGAGAAACAAATGAAAGAAAAGGCCATTATTATGCATCCAGCACCGGTCAATCGTGATGTAGAAATTGCGTCAGAGCTAGTAGAATGCGAGCGTTCTAGAATTTTCGAGCAGGTTCGTAACGGTGTCTATACACGAATGGCTATTGTTGAAACAATATTAAAGGGGAGAGAGTAACATGACAAAGGTTCTTCAAAATGTACAAATGCTAAATGAACAAGGCGAGTTGCAAACAGTAAATATCGCTATGGCGGATGGCAAAATTACGGCAATAGGTCAAAACGTCAATGTAGTAGGCGCAGAAATAATCGAAGGAAATGGTTTAGTTGTTGCACCAGGCTTTGTCGATGTTCACACACATTTACGTGAGCCGGGCTTTGAACATAAAGAAACAATTGCTACAGGGTCAGCATCAGCAGCAAAAGGCGGCTTCACAACAATTTGCGCGATGCCAAATACAAAACCAGTGCCAGATTCAGTAGAAAATATGCAGCTGATTAACGGTCTTATTAAAGAAAGTGCAGTTATTCGAGTACTTCCATATGGCTCCTTAACAAAAGATATCTCAGGTGAGGTTCGTACAAGTATTGAAGAATTAAAAGCACATGGGGCTGTCGCATTTTCAGACGATGGTGTTGGGATTCAGCTTGCATCCACAATGTATGAGCAAATGAAGGATGCCGCACAGCACGATATGGTAGTTGTCGCACACTGCGAAGATAACTCATTAATTTACGACGGGGTGATGCATGAAGGGAAGCGTAATCAAGAGCTTGGTTTACCAGGAATTCCATCGATTTGTGAATCCGTTCAAATTGCACGAGATGTGCTACTGGCAGAGGCAGCTGGAGCACGCTACCACGTATGTCACGTATCTACGAAGGAATCAGTACGTGCAGTACGTGACGCGAAGGCAGCGGGTATTCGTGTCACTGCAGAAGTTTGCCCACATCATTTATTACTTGAAGAAATGGATATCCCATCAGATGATGCGAACTGGAAAATGAATCCTCCATTACGTGGAGCAGATGATAAAGACTCGCTTCACGCAGCTATGCTAGACGGCACAATCGATTGTATCGCTACAGACCATGCTCCTCATACAGTAGAAGAAAAATGCTGTGGGATGGTTGGTGCTCCATTTGGCATTGTAGGCTTCGAAACAGCGTTTCCACTACTTTACACACAGTTTGTAGAAACGGGGAAATGGTCGTTAAAACAGTTGATTGACTGGATGACTGTTAAGGCAGCTCAAATTTTTGATTTACCATATGGCACATTAGAAGTTGGTACTTCGGCTGATATGATTTTAATTGATTTAAATAAAGAGCAAACAATTGATGCGGAAGGCTTTGTATCAAAAGGACGCAATACACCATTCAATGGTTGGGTTGCAAAAGGGTGGCCGGTCCTAACAATTTTTGAAGGCAATATCGTATACCAGGAGGCAGAGTAATGAAAAAACGTTTACTTATTTTAGAAGATGGCACAGTATTTACAGGCACAGCATTCGGTAGTGAGCGAGCTTCGCAAGGTGAGGTTGTATTCACAACAGGGATGACAGGTTATCAGGAAACAATTTCAGATCCTTCATTCTACGGACAAATCGTAACGTTAACTTACCCTTTAATCGGGAATTACGGTATTAACCGTGATGATTTTGAATCAATCTCACCAGCTATTCGTGGATTTGTAGTCCGTGAATTAGCAAAAACACCTTCAAACTTCCGTTGTGATTTAACGGTAGATGAGTACTTAACTGCAAAGGATATTCCGGGGATTGAAGGAATCGATACACGAAAATTAACACGCATTATTCGCAGTAAAGGTTCAGTAAAAGCTATTTTAACAGCGGCTGATGAAGAAGTGAATGTGGATGAAGTCGTAGCAAAATTACAGGCAACACCAGCGATTACACATCATGTTCGTGAAGTATCACCGAAAGCACCCTACCCATCACCAGGTCGTGGCAAACGAGTAGTATTAATTGATTACGGTATGAAGCACGGTATTCTTCGTGAGTTAAACAAACGTGATTGCGATGTGCTTGTAGTCCCTTACAATACACCGGCAGAAGAAATTTTAGCGTGGCATCCAGATGGCATTATGCTGTCAAACGGTCCAGGTAACCCTGAAGACGTAGTAGAAGGCATTGAAACTGTACGCAATTTAATCGGAAAAGTGCCAATGTTCGGTATTTGCTTAGGTCACCAAATCTTCTCGCTAGCATGTGGTGCACAAAGCTTTAAATTACCATTCGGTCACCGAGGTGGTAACCATCCGGTAAAAGATTTACGCACTGGTCGAACAGACTTAACATCTCAAAACCATGGTTATGCAATCGACATCGAGTCATTAAAAGATACAGATTTAGAAATAACGCATATCGCATTAAATGATGGTACTTGTGAAGGTGTACGACACAAGAAATATCCAATCTTCACGGTGCAATATCATCCAGAAGCATCACCGGGTCCAGAAGATTCAAATCACCTATTTGATGAATTTATCGAAATGATGGAAGTAGAAGCAGGGAAGGGGAAACAACATGCCTAAACGTACAGATATTGAAACTATTTTAGTAATCGGATCAGGTCCAATCGTTATCGGACAAGCAGCAGAATTTGACTATGCAGGAACACAAGCTTGTCTTTCTTTAAAAGAAGAAGGCTATCGCGTTATCTTAATAAACTCAAACCCTGCAACAATAATGACAGATACAGAAATTGCCGACAAAGTATATATTGAGCCAATCTCACTAGAGTTTGTATCACGTATTTTACGTAAAGAACGTCCAGATGCAATCCTACCAACACTTGGTGGTCAAACAGGTTTAAATATGGCCATTGAATTAGATAAATCAGGAATTTTAGATGAGCTTGGTATTGAAATTCTTGGCACAAAATTAGAAGCGATCCATAAAGCAGAAGACCGCGATTTATTCCGTAATTTAATGTATGAGCTAGGTGCTCCGGTTCCTGAATCAGATATTATTCATAACTTAGACGAGGCGAAAAACTTCGTAGCGAAAATTGGCTACCCAGTAATCGTTCGTCCTGCCTTCACACTCGGTGGAACAGGCGGCGGTATTTGCTACAACGATCAAGATCTAGAGGAGATTGTTACTTCTGGTCTAAAATATTCTCCAGTAACACAATGTTTACTAGAAAAATCAATCGCTGGCTATAAAGAAATCGAATATGAAGTAATGCGTGACGCTGCCGACAACGCTATCGTTGTATGTAACATGGAAAACGTTGACCCAGTTGGTATTCATACAGGTGACTCTATCGTAGTGGCACCTACACAAACACTTTCAGATCGAGAAAACCAAATGCTACGTAATATTTCATTAGATATTATCCGAGCCCTAAAAATTGAAGGTGGCTGTAACGTCCAGTTAGCACTTGATCCATATAGCTTTAATTATTATGTGATCGAAGTAAACCCTCGTGTATCGCGTTCATCAGCGTTAGCATCAAAAGCAACAGGCTACCCAATTGCCAAGCTAGCAGCAAAAATCGCAGTTGGTTTAACATTAGATGAAATCAAAAACCCTGTAACAGGTTCTACGTATGCTTGCTTCGAGCCAGCTCTAGACTACATCGTGGCGAAAATTCCACGTTGGCCGTTCGATAAATTCGAATCAGCAAAGCGTAATCTTGGTACACAAATGAAAGCGACTGGTGAGGTAATGGCACTTGGTCGTACATTTGAGGAAGCTATGCTCAAAGCAGTGCGCTCACTTGAAACAGGTCAAGTTCACTTAGAGCTGAAACATGCAGAAGAGAACACCGATTCTTGGATTGAAAAACGTATTCGCAAAGCAGGTGACGAGCGTTTATTCTTCATCGGTGAAGCACTGCGCCGTGGTGTAACAATTGAGCAAATCCATGAATGGTCTGCCATTGACTTATTCTTCTTAAATAAATTCAAAAACATCGTAGATATGGAACAAACACTTGCTGACCATAAAAATGATAAAAATGTGTTACGTACAGCAAAACGTCTAGGCTTTGCAGATAAGAAAATTGCCGAGCTTTGGGCAACAACACCAGAAGAAATATATGCATATCGTAAAGAAAATGGCATTATTCCTGTCTATAAAATGGTTGATACATGTGCAGCTGAGTTTGAATCTGAAACACCATACTTCTATGGCACATATGAGGATGAGAACGAATCGATTAAATCAGATAAGCCGTCAGTTGTTGTACTTGGTTCCGGTCCAATCCGCATTGGTCAAGGGGTTGAATTCGATTACGCAACAGTACATTCAGTATGGGCAATTCAAGAAGCGGGCTACGAAGCAATTATTATTAACTCGAATCCAGAAACAGTATCTACTGACTTCTCGGTTTCAGATAAATTATACTTTGAGCCATTAACAATCGAAGACGTTATGCATATTATCGACCTTGAGCAACCAATTGGCGTAGTTGTACAATTCGGTGGTCAAACAGCTATTAATCTAGCTGATAAATTAGCTGCCAACGGGGTGAAAATCCTAGGTACAACGCTTGAAGATATCGACCGTGCAGAAAACCGAGATAAATTCGAGCAAGCATTACGTGACTTGGACATTCCGCAGCCACAAGGTGAAACAGCTGTATCTACGGAGGAAGCTCTTGCGATTAGTGAACGACTAGGCTTCCCTGTACTAGTTCGTCCATCATACGTGCTAGGTGGTCGTGCGATGGAAATCGTCTACAACCAAGAGGAATTAAAACACTATATGGAGAATGCAGTAGAAGCATCTCCAGATCATCCAGTATTAGTAGACCGCTACTTAACAGGTCAAGAAATCGAAGTAGATGCTATTTGTGACGGTGAAAATGTCTTAATACCAGGTATTATGGAGCATATCGAACGCGCAGGGGTTCACTCTGGTGACTCTATCTCTGTATACCCGCCACAAAAATTAACGCAAGTGCAAAAAGATACGTTAGTGGATTATACAACTCGCCTTGCAAAAGGTCTTGGCATCGTAGGCTTAATGAACATTCAATATGTCATATCACAGGGCGAAGTATTTGTCATCGAGGTTAACCCGCGTTCATCTCGTACAGTACCGTTCTTAAGTAAAATTACAAACATTCCAATGGCAAATATTGCAACGAAAGCGATTCTTGGTAAATCAATCGTAGAACAAGGTTACCCAACAGGCTTAGCGCCAGAGCAACAAGGTGTCTTCGTTAAAGTGCCAGTATTCTCATTCGCTAAATTACGTCGTGTAGACATTACACTTGGGCCTGAAATGAAATCAACAGGTGAAGTAATGGGGAAAGATGCAACATTAGAAAAAGCACTTTACAAAGGCTTAGTTGCAGCAGGTATGGAAATTCGTACGGAAGGAACAGTATTGTTCACTGTGTCCGATAAAGATAAAGAAGAAGCAATTGCACTTGCAAAACGCTTCTCAACAGTAGGCTATCGTATTGTCGCAACTGAAGGTACAGCTAAAGCGTTTGAAGATGCAGGCGTACGCACAGATATAGTTGGCAAAATCGGTGCAAAAGGTGAAACATTAATCGATTTAATTCAAAACGGAGAGGCACAGCTTGTTGTCAACACTTTAACAAAAGGCAAGCAGCCGGCACGTGATGGCTTCAGAATTCGTCGTGAGTCTGTAGAAAATGGCGTACCTTGCTTCACTTCATTAGACACAGCGGAAGCGATGGTTCGAGTTATTGAATCAATGACATTCACAGCAGAACAAATGCCAAAAGCGGAGGTAGTACATTAATATGATTCGTCAAGAGAAAATGACGGTCGTCTCTCAAAAGCAAATTGCGACAAGCATTTTCGAATTGACACTTCGTGGAGAACTGGTTCAGGATATGACACCTGGCCAGTTTGTCCATGTAAAGGTGTCAGATTCAATGGAGCCGCTTTTACGTCGACCAATTAGTATTGCAAATATAGATAAAGACAACAACGAATTTACAATGATTTATCGCGCGGAAGGTCGCGGAACAAAAGTGCTAGCGACAAATCGTGAAGGGCAACTTGTCAATGTCCTTGGTCCAATCGGTAATGGATTCCCTGTAGAGGCAGTAAAAGGAGGAGGCACAGCTCTCCTAGTTGGTGGGGGAATTGGCGTACCTCCATTATATGAGCTTTCTAAGCAATTGAATGCACGTGGTGTTAAAACAATTCATGTGCTAGGCTTCCAATCGGAAGATGTATGCTTCTATGAGGAACAATTTAGTGCCCTTGGTGAAACGCATTATGTAACGGTTGACGGTTCTAAAGGAACAAAGGGCTTTGTGACAAATGTTTTAGAGTCACGAGCACCTGAATTCGATGTCTTTTATTCTTGCGGTCCGCTACCGATGTTAAAAGCACTTGAAGGCTTTTATCCAGAAAAAGAAGGTTATTTATCATTTGAAGAGCGTATGGGCTGTGGTATTGGTGCTTGCTTTGCATGCGTATGCAAAACAACAGATCAAGTAGCAAAAGACTATGTCAAAGTATGCTCTGACGGTCCAGTTTTCCCGAAAGGTACGGTGGCATTATGAGTCGTTTAAACATTCAATTACCAGGCTTAGACCTGAAAAATCCAATAATGCCAGCATCCGGTTGCTTTGGCTTTGGACGTGAATATGCACAGCTTTATGATTTATCGAAGCTCGGCGCTATTATGATTAAAGCTACGACTGTGGAAACACGTCCCGGCAATCCAACCCCACGAGTAGCAGAAACAGCAGCAGGGATGTTGAATGCCATTGGTTTACAAAATCCTGGAATCGAAAAAGTAATGAATGAAGAATTAAAGTTTTTAGAAGCGTATGATGTGCCAATCATTGCAAATGTCGCAGGTACAGAGACAGCGGATTACGTAGAAGTAGCGCAACGCATTTCTACAGCACCAAATGTGAAAGCATTAGAGCTTAATATTTCTTGTCCGAACGTTAAATGTGGTGGTATTCAATTTGGAACAGACCCTGCAACTGCACGTGAGCTAGTGAAAGCTGTCAAAGCAGTTTCTGAAGTGCCAGTATACGTGAAATTGTCTCCTAACGTAACGAATATCGTAGAAATTGCACAAGCTGTTGAAGCGGGTGGTGCAGATGGTATTACAATGATTAATACACTAATTGGTATGCGTTTAGACGAGCGTACAGGTAAGCCCGTGATTGCCAATGGTACAGGCGGCTTATCTGGTCCTGCCGTAAAGCCAGTTGCGATTCGTATGGTCTATGAAGTGTATAAGGCTGTCAATATTCCGATAATTGGGATGGGTGGCGTGACAGAAGCACAGGATGTTATTGACTTTATGTCGGCTGGCGCATCTGCAGTTGCTGTTGGAACAGCGAACTTTGTCGATCACTTCGTTTGTCCAACTATTATTGATGAACTACCAGCAAAGCTCGATCAATTAGGAGTGGAGCATATTTCAGAAATTATCGGAAGGAGCCACCGCTCATGAATACAAAACCAATACTTGCACTAGATTTTCCTGGAGAAGCAGAAGTATTTAACTTTCTAAAGCACTTTAACGAGCCGCTTTTTGTGAAAATTGGTATGGAATTATATATGCAGGAAGGGCCAGATATTGTACGAAAAGTAAAAGATCTAGGCCATGATATTTTCCTTGATTTAAAGCTCCACGATATTCCTAATACAGTGGGCTCTGCTATGAAAGGTTTAGCAAAATTAGGCGTAGATTTAGTCAACGTGCATGCGGCTGGCGGACGTCCGATGATGGAGGCAGCACTTGAGGGCCTTGAAGCGGGTACCCCTTCAGGACGTGAACGTGCGGCGTTAATTGCCGTAACACAGCTGACGTCTACAACAGAAGAGCAAATGCAAGCAGAGCAAAAAATTGCTTTATCTTTACAGGAGTCTGTATTACATTATGCAAGCTTAACAAAACAAGCTGGTTTAAATGGTGTTGTCTGCTCCGTACATGAGGCAAAAGCTATTGCTGAAGTGTGCGGTGAAGATTTCCTACGTGTGACACCTGGTATCCGATTAGCAGGTGGCGAGGCACACGATCAAAAGCGCATTGCAACTCCAGACGGCGCAAAGCGTGACGGTTCTTCATTAATCGTCGTTGGACGTGCCGTTACAGGTGCACAAGATCCAGTAGCAGCATATAAAATCGTAAGTGAATTATGGGAGGCATAACTATGACATTACAAAATGAAATCGCACACGCTATGTTAAAAGTAGGTGCAGTAGAATTAAATCCAACAGAACTATTTACATGGGCATCAGGCATTAAATCCCCAATCTACTGTGATACACGTCTGACAATTTCTGACCCTGTAATTCGTAAGCAATTAGCAAACGGTCTAGCATCTCTTGTTAAAGAAAACTTTGGTACAACTGAAATCCTAGCAGGTACAGCAACAGCAGGCATTCCACATGCAGCTTGGGTAAGTGATATTTTAGAATTACCAATGGTTTATGTACGCTCTAAAGCAAAAGAGCATGGCCGTGGAAACCAAATCGAAGGAAAATACGCAGCAGGTCAAAAAGTCGTAGTAGTAGAGGACATCGTTTCTACAGGCGGCTCATCCATTACAGCTGTGGAAGCCTTACGTGCAGCAGGCTGTGAAGTACTAGGCGTTGTTTGCGTCTACACATACAACCTTCCACGTGCTGAACAAGCATTTGAAGAGGCAGGCATAAAATATGTATCTCTAACAAATTTTGATTATTTAATTGAAGCAGCTAATGAATCAGGCGCTATTAAAGAGGAAGATATTCCATTCTTAAAAGACTGGCATGGAAAATTAAAAGCAGGAGAGCTTTAACAAGTGTCACGGAGTCGGAAAGGCATCCTTATAGGATGTTAGCCATCCATGCGATAACGGCTAAGTGATCTGCATCGGCCAATGGCTACGGCTTGTGGCATTACCGAAATGATCGACCTCATATCGGCCCTCGTACAAAGCCTAAGCACAAAGCCGATTCCCGACGCAATGATGCAGAGGGATAATTGATATAAAAAGGGTGGTATGAATTTTTTCATACCACCCTTTCATGTTGTTCTATTATGTCAAACTAAATAAAGCAGGGCTCTACGGCAAAACGAGGGGGGGTCCGTACCGCTGATAAAATGCTGAGAATCGCTGATAACATCGAGAAAACCGCTGATAAAATGCCAAGAATCGCTGATAACATCGAGAAAACCGCTGATAAAATGCCAAGAATCGCTGATAACATCGAGAAAACCGCTGATAAAATGCTGAGAATCGCTGATAACATCAAAAAAATCGCTGATAACAATTTCAAGAACCGCCGATAGCATCATGAATCGAACCCGAATTTACAGTAGAGGAGAAATGAGTCGCGTAAGAGATTCAAGCATGCGTTTTTGCATACTCCGCTTTTGAAATGACGCCCATGTAATTTCTGTAGATTCTTTAAAATCCTGCTCAAAATCATTTTTTATATCTAGCACTGTTGTAGATTCATATAGGATCGCGATGATTTCATAATTAAGCTCAAAACTACGAATATCCATATTTGCTGTACCAATTGATGCAACTTCATCATCAACAAGTACAATCTTAGCGTGCATAAAAGCTTCTTTAACGCGGTAAATGGAGACACCCGCTTTTAGCAGCGGTGTAAAGTATGATTGGGATGCTTGATCACTAATGATACTATCGCCTTTTCCTGGGTATAAAATGCGGACATCTACTCCAGAAAGTGCACTCAAACGTAATAATGTTAATGTTTCCTGATCTGGAATGAAATATGGCGTGGCAATCCAAATTGACTTTTTGGCAGAGCTCATAATTTTCAATAAAGCATTTCGAATATTTGTATCATCTGAGCTAGGTCCACTTGCGACGATTTGTACGGCACCTTCTGCTTGATGAATTCCTTGACTAGGAAAGTATGTGCTATCCATAAATTGATGCCAAGACTCCATATTTAAACTACTAGTGGCATAGAGAAAATCTTCTAGAAAAATGGCCTGCAGTTTAGATATTGCTTTTCCTGCTATTTTTAAATGACTATCACGCCATATAGGAAACTTCTTTGAACGACCAAGATATTCATCTCCGACATTGAGCCCACCTGTAAAACCAATCGTCCCATCTACAATAACAATTTTACGATGGTTACGATAATTGACGGTTTCTAATAGCCAAGGTGAAAGAATAGAATCAAATTCAACTACTTCAATCCCTGCATCTTTCATTGGTTGTAAGAAGCTCCTACGTAATTTATTACTGCCGAGTCCATCGTAAAGAAAGCGTACGATCACGCCAGATTTTGCCTTCCTAATTAAGGTATCCCGTATGGCTGTACCGATTTCATCTGATCGATAAATATAGTATTGAATATGAATATGATGTGTAGCATTTTCAATGGCTTGTAGGATTTCGGAAAATGTTTCATTCCCGTTTGTTAGGAGCTTTGTTGATGTCTCATTCGCAACAGGACCACCGCCAAATTTTTGGATAATTTGAGTCAAATAGGTGGATCTTTCATTTAGAGAAGATGAGATGTCTAAGTTAAAACTTCTCCCTTCTAAAATCTCACGGAATATCATTCTTTTCTCTTCTGAACGTTGTAAATGTTTCTTTCTTCTCCAACGACTTCTTCCGAACAGTAAGTACAGTAGTACACCGATAACAGGAAGAATGGCTAATATTAAAAACCAAGCTAATGTACTTTGCGGGGAACGGTTTTCAATAAAAATAACGAAGGAAATCCCAATAATTGTGATAGGCAATAGTATGCCGATTAAGGTATATAAGGAAATGATGGACTTATTTAAGACGATGAGCAAAATTGCCGCAATTGCAAATACAAATAGTAATTGGACTACGCGATTCTTCATATGTATACATTTTCACCTATTCTTTTTTCAATTTTTATAACAGGAAGTAGTACTTTAATAGTTTTATGATAAATTGTTTTCTTGTTATTTACAATATAGACACTTCTATGTTAGATGGATATTGTAAGTAATGGGACAATTTATATATCCTCTACTGTGAATCAAAACAGATAAACAAGTTCGGAATCAACTTTGTGCTTAGGCCTGTATGAGGGCCGACACGATGTCGGTCATAACGGTAATGGCAGACTGAGATTCTTCTATTATAAGCGGATATGTACACTCGCTGAAAAGTAACTTAAACCTGCATTATTAGACCACCTACAGGGAGGGGAGATAACCAGTACCTGTCGCAAACATTTGTAGCTGCCGCTTTGCTATCCCCGATAATAATTCTCCTAAATGATAAATCAACTTAACGGAAAATAATAATTAACAAGTCATTTAGCGTAATATTTACCTCTTGAAGGCATGTAATATTTGGAATATTCACAATAATAGAATAATTTACTTGAAAAACTAATAGTAAAAAATTTATAAATTATTTGTAAGAGGTATGTATATTTTTAT
>NZ_JAQZSD010000121.1:0-5122 GCF_028674935.1 Lysinibacillus sp. CNPSo 3705
ATTTAATACATATAGGTAAATATGGTATAATTATCACAAAAAGGAATTTATGTACCGAAACGCAAACGTCAGAAGATGCATCTATGTATAAGCATGAATAGGTACTTTCAATAGATATTGTTTGAAAGAAAATGTGCAGAAAGGAGACGACAAGTAATGGAAAAGAAAGATAAGAAATTCTTAATTATATTTGTTTTAATTGGCATTATAATAGCTTTAGGATGGTGGTTTAAACGATGGTATTTCGTTTATAAATGCAATGTAATGCTTGGTCCGGAATACAATTACGGTTACAATACTTGCTATTATATACAACATGGTAAGTTCCCTACATCTATTTTTGTATGGATTGGTGGATTGCTTGTATTGGCTACTATGGGGTTCTTAGTGTTCTGTTGGATGTATTTACCTCAGAAGGCTGTGAACAACTGGCTAAACTGGCTAAATAAAAAGAAATAAAATAATATAACAACGTAATTACTGAATGATACGACGAAAAGTTAAATGAATGGTGTTTACAAGAATGTGAAATGTGAAAGAAGTGCCACATTTCACATTGATGAAGAAATAATCTTATTAGATGGCGTAATCGAATAAGCGACATAGTAAAATAAATCAACTACTGAACATTTTGAACAAAAGTGCTGTAAAAAATATAGGAGGTGTTTTACATTGCTTATTTGCAAAGATGAACTATATACAGATAGACATAGCGTAGGGGCATTCAAAGTGTACTTAGCGCTCGAAGATGCACAAAATGTTAATGATATAGTTAAAGTAATTGAACTTGTTTCAGACACTGCAGTGTTTCTTACTAGTAAGACTGTGATCACATTTGAAAGTAATTTAGAAAGTGAATTATTAGACGTTGTAATTAAATATAACAGTAAATTGTGACGTAAGGAAAAAATGATACGGAAAGTAAGAGCAACATACTAAAAGGCGTAAAGAGAATGAAAAAAGCACGAACGCTAAGAAATAGTCAATGAACAGAAAAAAGTGAGGACATTCCACCATTTATTAAGAATGCCCAAAAATAGAATGTTGAGCGGGAATGAAGTTAAATCATGCCCGTTTATTTTAAATACACCGAAAATTAAAAATAGAGAATTAATTAGGAGTTGTAATACATGCAAGTAATAGAGCAACTAGATCTATTTAGTGGGGAACTATATCACCAGCCATCTATAAAAATTATTAAAGAACATGTTACAAAGGTTTGCCCGAAATATGAGGATACATTATTAAACAATCATGTGATACCATTATTGCAAGGAGCTGGGGTAAACGTAGATGATTTAAAAATATGTGTTCGAAGTGTATATGAAGATTGGATGGTAGTAGAAGCGGCTACTAGGACTACATGTGTTTCAATGACGGTTTGGAATAATGGTAATAAAGATTCTGTTCATTGGAGCTCTAATACTATCAACGATGCTTTTCAAAAACAATATTTTTATAATCGAACTAAACCTGCCCTGGTATACTATTTAGAAGAAAATCTAGAAAGTTTAGTTAGAAAATTTTTTAACTGTAGGACCTGAAAGTGGTTTTATAGTTGTTTAATTTTGAAAGGAATGAATGTGATGCACAATAAAGAGAAGGAAATAGAAGAGGGTCTAACTATGAAAGAAGTCGTTGAGACCTTAAGCGTCGCTGAGTCTACCGTATATAAATACATTCAAAAAGGACTCCTTGTAGAAATTGAACAACCTAATTTAAAATTTGCAATTAATGGCCAACGTCTTTTTACAGCTGAAAGTGTTTCCAAATTAAAAGCTAAAATGACCGATACAAGTAACCAAATGAGTTTAAATTCCTATGCTAAGGAAAGGAAAGTAAGTCCAGAGCTTTTAAAAAGAATAATAGCAGAAAATGATATTGAAATTCCTAAAGGCACACATGGATTGAGACAAACTTATCTCATTTCACCTGAAATAAAGAAAACACTGGACCAACTTATTTTAGAAAATACTTTTGTACATTTCAGAACTAAAAAAAATTTCTATAATAGTAAATTGAATATCGCGCTATTACAACCGTTTGTTGATGAAGACGGAAGAAAATACCGCGTTATGATAGAAGGCAAACGTTGGGGATTCTACACTGAGACTGGATTTTTACCATTTGAGAATCTTAACAACTCTAAACCATTATACGACATACATAAGCCGACTGTGCGATCCACAATGTATGTAAATTTTTCGATACCTAAGAATGAAAAAAACGCTTATCTATATGTAGATGCTATTTATAATGTATTTGGTATTGAAAATGCACAATTACTATTAACTGATGAAAGTATCAATGGGCGAATAAAAATGAACGACTGGAAGGTATCTGTTGAATCAGAGCATATTCAAAGACTCTTAGAATTAAATGATTATGCCCATAACGGTGAAATTAAGCTTTTAGACAATAAGTTACAGGTAATCTGCTTTGATAAACGAGTGGTGGTTGTTCTTCCTAAGATTTATCATGAACAGTTATCAGAATTGGCTAGTAAGCAAAATAAGACAGAGAGTATAATGGGTCAAAAAATCATTCAAGATTTTTTTAATAAACAACAAAACTAAAACATTTGCTTGCCAGCACTTTAACATTCAGTAAGTGATTTTAAAAATTTTATTGAACATTCAGATGTTGATTGTTATAATACCCATAAAGCACATAATATTTCCAATTAAATTTGAATGGGAACACC
Source organism: Lysinibacillus sp. CNPSo 3705 (assembly GCF_028674935.1). NCBI lineage: Bacteria > Bacillati > Bacillota > Bacilli > Caryophanales > Bacillaceae > Lysinibacillus > Lysinibacillus sp. CNPSo 3705. The sequence continues at coordinate 2,705 of NZ_JAQZSD010000121.1, forward strand.
CCTTCATCTACATGAAAAAACTGCTAAAACATGCAGTCTTTTTTCGTGTGTATGAAGGGGTTTTTTGTAGTCAAAAAGGGAGGAATAAACATGTTAAATCTTTCAAATTCATGGGATATGCAGCAAGTTAAATGTTTCCCTAAAAAGCTAAAAAGAGATCACGCAACCTACGGAGATAAAATACAATTCGAGAGAAATGGCTTGATCATACAAGGCGTGGTTGAAATGTATCGTGAAAACACTGTTTTAGTTTCAATTAGTGATTCAGATGCAGCGAGACTTCGACTTGAATCTCCAATAACATTGGTAAACCATAAAAATTACACAGTTATTAATAATTTGAACGATTTAGGAGAGGGAGGGGCAGTATCTGAATAATCTAGCCGATGTTGTTCCAATAATATTTTTAGTTTTTGCACTTTGTATAGCATGGAAAATTGTATCTGTTATAAGATCATGTTTTTTCCGTGCTATCGCTTTTGTGGGTACATTTTTAGTATTGTGGCGAATCTTCGCCATGTGGTCAACTATTTTTTGACAGATAAGAAAGGATTGTTTATTTTATGACACACCAGGTATTGCAGCGGGAGTTGCATGAATGGGTATTACAATGCCGTAGTTCAAATAATTTACTATCACCTTCAAGGAAAAAAGATTTTTATTTAAGACGTGTAAATGCTTTAAAAATAATATGCCTTAATTTACCGTACACATCTTCAAAGAAAAAATTACTAATAGAGCATGCTACCATATTATTGGAGTTTATTTCGGAGCGGTTAGACCGATCTATGACAATCCCTGTTCACATAAATGAAATCAGTGAAGAAACCAATTTAGCGGCCAGTCGTGTTCGTACAGTATTCCGGTTTTTAGAGGCAGTTCGAATCTTAAATTACAGCAAGGGCATAGTATCTATTTATAAGGTTCCTGCATTATTTTCTTCTGAAGAACATTAAATATAGCCACAAGAATACATGTTCAAGTCTAGAGAAAGGAACTTTATATATGAGAAGTATTCATGAAATCATAGTTGGCAAAGTGGGTCCAGCTTATAAAACAAGCATTTTTAAAGAAAATGAATTTAAAAAGGAGCTAGCCCCATCTAATGCAAAAATTGAGCATATTGAAATGAAAAATGAGAAATTTGTGAAGATGACATACAATGTTTAGTTTATTTTAACACCACTAATAATAAAGTTCTTTACAAGTAAGGAGTAATATTATGATATACCAACTAAATGATTATAAATATGAACCAACATTAATAATTGGGAAGCCTGAATGCAAAAAAATGTTAGAATACCGATTCAATTATCAAGGTAGTGCTTATCTTGTTGAAGTCGAAATAGACTATCAAAACGTACCATTAATATACCTTTTTGAATTAGATGATCACACCGTTAAATATGTAGGGGATAGTGGTAAAAATTTATACTTAGTTTTCAATAAAATGGCGATTACAGAAAATGAATTAATAGAGCATTGTACTGAATATTTAATGGGAATTGTTGATATTGCCTTTAAAAATTAAACAACTATTTTATTTTTTTAATCACCTTTATTATTTCTATACACATCAATTACATAAAAAGTCCAAACTTCTTAATATATATATAGAAGTTTGTGTAGCTTTATAAAAAAGTTTGATCATTTATAATAAAGATTGATATTGGTTTTCATCATTTATAAAAAGACATAACATTCTCAGTGGTGCTGCTCTATTTATGATCCATAACGACAAAATCGTAACAAAGTCTTATTTTGGTAAACAGTCTAATGCTAAACATGCTCGAGATGTTAAAGCAGACACTCAATTCCACATTGCATCTGTAAGAAAGACTTATATCGGTTTTGCTGCTGCATACGCTATATTCAATGGCTACTTTTCCATTGATGATCCGATTCAACAGTTTGTTGAAGAATCTCATTTATCCGCATATGAAGGAGTTACCATTCGTCATTTATTAACCCACACACATGGACTTAAAATAGCTGATGGCAAACTAGTAAGTGAATATATACCTGGTGAGTCATGGGCATATAGAGGTCCCAGTATTGATTTGTTGACAACGATTATTAAAAAAACAACGGGACAGTCCGTTGCTGATATTGTAAAAGAGCAGGTCATTGTACCAGTTGGCTTTCAATCGACAGAATGGATTAAGATGAGTCAACCCCATTCAAAAATTGCAAACACTATTCGCGATACAGATAACCCCTTCTGGACTGAGACGGATGTAGTAGATGGTTCTGGAATGAATATGTATGTGTCTGCACAAGACCTTGCCTTATGGGGTTACCTTCATTTAAGAGAAGGGAAATGGGGAGGAAAACAGCTTATTCCTAAAGAAATCATTCAAATGGCTACATCCATTCAGACTCCTAACCCGAGACTTCCTATTCATAAGAATGGATTTT